>DASYSW010000041.1:0-4634 GCA_036002905.1 Chitinophagaceae bacterium | reverse complement strand
TTTATTCGCGAAGCTTACGATCGGGGCGGGGTGATCACGTTGAGTTGGCATCTCAATAACCCGCTTACGGGAAAAACTGCATGGGACGCAGCTCCCGGAACGGTGGCTTCAATATTACCTGGTGGCGAAAAGAATGATTTTTACAAAACGTGGCTTGACAAGGTTGCGGCCTTCCTGCTTGATTTAAAGGGTAAAAGTGGCGAATACATTCCAATCATCTTTCGCCCGTTTCATGAACTAAATGGAGACTGGTTCTGGTGGGGAGGAAAAAATTGTACGCCCGATGAGTTAAAACATCTTTACCAGTTCACAGCATCATACTTACGGGATAAAAAAAATGTTCATAGTCTTTTGTATGCTTATAACACTGATAAATTTTACTCGAAGAAAGAATATTTAAATAAATATCCGGGCGACGAATGGGTCGATGTAATAGGCTTTGATATGTACCAGGCCTACAATACGGCCAATAATGAAGACTTTATCAGGCATTCGGGGAACATGCTGGCGACATTGGACTCTGTTGCGACAGAGCATAATAAAATTCCTGCTCTCACTGAATTCGGATACAATGGCTTAAAAGACAGTTTATGGTGGACAAACACTTTTTTAAGAGCCATTGCCTCTTACAAGATCTCTTATGCGTTAGCGTGGCGAAATGCGGGATTCAGAAATGCTGATCAATACGAATTTTATGCTCCTTACAAAGGGCAATCATCGGCTAACGATTTTGTAGAATTTTATAAAAATGAAAAGACATTATTTCAGAAGGACATTGCGGGTAAGAAATTGTATGAGTACTGAATCGTGACTGGTGAGTGGCGAGTGGCGAGGATAAAGCCTATTCACGATTGACGTTTCACGTTTCACATCTCACGACGAAGTAGGCAACAACAAATGACATGAATCTGCAGGCTATTGACATATCGATCCTGATTTCCTACCTGGCCGCCATGGTGATGATCGGTTGGTTGCTGCGAAAGAAAGCAAGAGTAAATAAGGAAAGTTATTTGCTTGGGGGAAAAAAGTTGCCATGGTATTTATTAGGACTGAGTGACGCTTCCGATATGTTCGATATCAGCGGAACAATGTGGATGGTGGCGCTCTGTTTTGTATATGGCATGAAAAGTATTTGGATCCCCTGGTTATGGCCGGTATTTAACCAGGTCTTTAACATGATGTTTTTGGCGAAGTGGCTGCGACGCTCTCATGCTAATACCGGTGCCGAGTGGCTGGCAACAAGATTTGGATTAGTTGGTAAAGGAGTAAGGGCATCGCACATAGTAGTGGTTGCATTTGCCCTGATAGGGTGTTTTGGATTCCTGGCTTATGGTTTTGTAGGCCTTGGAAAGTTTATTGAAATTTTCATTCCATGGAGTGAAGTAAAAAATTATGTGCCCTTTGACATTGCTCCGCAATATGTAGCACATTTTTATGGCATCGTGTTTACGTTGTTTGCAGTTTTTTATTCAGTTCTCGGCGGTATGCATAGTATTGTACTGGGTGACCTGATCAAGTATATTATCATGACTATCGGGTGTATTTCGATAGCGGTGATCGCCGGGCTTCATCTACAAGGAACAAATGTAAATGTACCACAAGGTTGGTTCAATCCGTTTTTTGGATGGCATTTGAACCTGGATTGGTCAGCGATCATTCCCGGTGCGAATAAGAAGATCAATGATGATGGTTTTGGATTGTTTGGTTTCTTTTTTATGATGATGTTATTCAAGGGGGTATTCGCCGCATTGGCCGGACCAGCCCCAAATTATGACATGCAGAAGATCTTGTCATCGCGTTCACCAAAGGAAGCATCAAAGATGACAGGTTTTGTATCGATCATTTTACTTCCTATCCGCTATTCAATGATCATCGGGCTGACCGTATTAGGCCTGTTGTATTTCAATCAAATGAATCTTTCCGATGGAGCCGGGGGGACTGATTTTGAAAGGGTACTTCCTGCTGCGGTCAATAACTTTCTGCCCGCAGGGATATTAGGAATTGTATTGACTGGTTTGCTTGGCGCCTTTATGGGAACTTTTTCGGGAACATTGAATGCCGCGCAAGCTTATATCGTAAATGATATTTACCTGAAGTATATCAATCCGGAGGCCTCCAATCGGAAAATAATTTCGATGAATTATTTATCTGGAATCGTGGTAGTAACCATCGGCGTGATTCTCGGTTTGATGGTAAAGGATGTAAATACCGCGTTGCAATGGATAGTGTCTGGTCTATACGGCGGCTATATTGCCGCAAATATGTTCAAATGGTATTGGTGGAGGTTTAATGCCAATGGATTTTTTTGGGGAATGATGTTTGGAATTCTTCCTGCCATTGCATTAGCAGTTTTAAAATATTACAACGTGTTGTATGGACTTGATCTTTATTGGTGGCCGGTCTTATTCATATTGTCCCTTATCGGTTGCGTTGTTGGAACATACACGGCTCCGCCGACTGATAAAGAAGTATTGAAAAAATTTTACAGCACTGTTCGTCCATGGGGATTTTGGAAGCCTGTTCACGAATTCGTTATCAAAGAAGATCGAAATTTCCAGGCGAACAAACGATTTAAACTAGATATGTTCAACGTCGTACTGGGAGTGATTGCACAGTGCTGCTTAACAATTCTGCCGATGTACATCGTGCTATGGTTAAAATTGCCTTTAGTGATCACAATTATAATATTAGCAGTCATCGTTGTGATCTTAAAGAGAACCTGGTGGAATAAACTGGAAAACTAACTATTACAACTATTACATAAGAATAACTAAACAACGAGAGATGAAAAGGAATTTTGAGAAGCGGTTGGAGGAATTGAAGCGTTCACACAAGAAGCTGGTGAAAAGAAAGAACAGGAGGAAGGAAAATGGGAACGGCATTTACGAGCGATTCGAATATCCCGTTTTGACCGCGGAGCATACACCATTATTCTGGAGATATGACCTGAATAAGGGAAGCAATCCTTATTTAATGGAAAGGTTTGGGATCAATGCTGTATTCAATTCAACCGCGATAAAATGGAAGAAGAAGTATTTGCTTATTGCAAGGGTGGAAGGAGTCGACAGGAAATCCTTTTTTGCAGTAGCCGAGAGCCCCAATGGGATAGACAATTTCAAGTTCTGGGATCATCCCATCACCATTCCGGAAAATGAGAATCATGACGTGAACGTATATGATATGCGTGTCGTGGAGCATGAAGACGGTTGGATCTATGGGATATTTTGCACTGAACGGCGTGATCCAAAAGCTCCCGAAGCCGATCAATCGGCTGCAATTGCTCAATGCGGTATTGTACGAACAAAAGATTTTGTGACATGGGAGCGACTTGGAGATCTTAAAACTTCTTCCCCTCAACAACGAAACGTGGTGTTGCATCCTGAATTTGTAAATGGTAAGTATGCTTTTTATACGAGACCACAGGATGGTTTTATTGATGCCGGCAGTGGCGGAGGTATTGGATTTGGATTAAGTGATAGTATTGAGTGTGCAAAAGTGCAGGAAGAGATTGTGATCGATCAAAAACAATATCATACGGTTTACGAGGCCAAGAATGGATTGGGACCTTCTCCGATCCGGACTGAAAAAGGATGGTTGCACCTGGCGCATGGTGTACGCAACACGGCTGCCGGCCTTCGTTACGTGTTATATTTGTTCATGACCGATCTTGCGGATCCTTCAAAGATCATTTATAAGCCTGCGGGATATTTCATGGCGCCAGATGAAGAAGAAAGAATAGGGGACGTGTCGAATGTATTGTTTAGTAATGGATGGATAACAGAGGATGACGGAACTGTATTGATTTATTATGCCTCTTCAGACACTCGGCAGCACGTTGCCGTTTCAACGATTGAACAGCTCCTGGACTATGTCATGAATACGGCAGGAGATAGATTTCGGAGTGCAGCGTCTGTTGAAACGCTCAACCAGATTATTAACAATAACCTGAGGAATGGTAAGGAGAATCCAGGTGTCGACCATCCGAAGAAGAGGGTAAAGTATCAACAGAAAGTTGGATAACGGGATTATTTCCGGTTCTTTTTCAAAATACCGTAATGAAAGAAAAGCTTGGAGAGTATAAAAGGGAGATGGAAAATGAATTGCATGAAATTCTTTCCTGGTGGATGCAAATGGGCGTCGATAAAGATCATGAGGGATTTGTCGGAAAGATCGATCATGACAATAAGATCTACCCCGACGCACCAAAAGGCTCGGTATTGAACAGTCGCATTCTTTGGGCATTTTCAGCTGCGTATAACCTGGCCCACAATGGCGAGTATTTGAAAATTGCCGAGAAAGCGTTTCATTATTTAGCGGAAAATTTTATCGATAAGGAGTTTGGCGGCGTTTACTGGACTGTCGATTTTGCCGGTAAGGCTCTTGACACAAGAAAGCAAATATATGCTCTCGCATTTTCTGTATATGGGCTAAGCGAGTTTTATCTCGCCTCAAAAAATGAGAACGCGAAAAAAATAGCTGTTTATATTTATAACGATATCCTTGCACACAGTTATGACGAAAAATTTGACGGTTATATTGAGGCGCTGACAAGAGATTGGAAACAGTCAACGGACCTGCGTTTAAGTGCGAAAGACGCAAATGAAATGAAATCGATGAACACTCATCTTCATTTA
>DASYSW010000040.1:0-1602 GCA_036002905.1 Chitinophagaceae bacterium | reverse complement strand
TTAATTAAACAGAAAAACAAACTAAATATGAAAAAGGCAATATCATTTTTCATCGCTTTATTGCTAAGCTATTTTAGCTATGCACAAGCGAAGAAAATATACAGCGTAACCAGCGGGGAATGGATTCTCTCTTTTGCGAATGTCAAGGAAAATGGGATTGAAGCATCTTCGGTTCCCCGCTTTTCACCTGTTTTCAATTTTCAAAATCTTGTTAACTACGATATGACTGACAAGTTTGGTCTTATTGCGGGACTTGGGTTTCGCAATGTGGGCTTCATTTACGACAAACCAAATTCTAACGAAAGATGGAAATACAGGACATATAACATCGGAATCCCGATTGGCTTTAAGATTGGCAATATGGAGGGCGGAAGGTTTCTGTACGCTGGTTATGAATTAGAAATACCAGTCAATTTTAAATCAAAGAAATTTGTGAACGAAGATAAAACCGATAAGAGTTCTGTTTGGTTTAGTCAGCAAGTTACTACCTTCAATAGCGCTTTGTTTGTTGGTGTTCAACTGCCTTTGGGTGGCAACTTAAAGTTCAAATATTATTTATCTAACTTCTTCAATAAAGATTATACTGCGCAGGATACAAGTGGAAATCCTTACAAACCATATCAGGATATGAATGTAAACGTGTTCTATTTTTCACTCAATTTCTTCATCCTGAAGAATACTCACTTCTATTACAAGAAGGGTGATAACTCTCACACAGCAAGCAGATAGCAAAAAAAGCCCCGCGCTTGCGGGGCTTTTTAATTGGGTTCGATAAAAATGTTAATTCTTTACTTTATTAAAGCAGAAGGTGAAGGTGCTTTTTTGTTAGCCCTAGGTTTGTCCGCCAACGATTTGTAAAAAAACAATCCTATAATTTCGCCATCAGCCAATCGAACAACCGAGCTCATACCATTATTGATGGCACGTAACTCTTCCTTCAATGTTCCTTGGTCATTTTGATAAGAGGCGCTCACTTTTTTGTCGAACTCCTCATAGGTGCCATCCATTTTCTGAATTTGAAGTTTGCCAATCATCTTCTCACCAGCAACATCTACTCTACCGAGAAAACATTCGTTATACTGATCTCCACGAATCGAAATAATAACGTCATTCAATCCATCGGGTACTGGCTTGGCCCCTCTCTCTTTGAAGAGTGTGTACCACTCTTGATAACATGTTGTTTTACTTGACGCTGTTTGAGCAAAAACACCCACCGATAAAAGGCAGGTTAAAATGGTGAAAAGAAACTTCATGTTATTCATGTTTAAGTTAATCTAAGATATGTTAATTTTTAGTCGTTTCAAATTTTAGATATTTTTCAAGCTCCTACAGCCTTGTCACGTATTTTGTTTACTTTCTCGGCTAACTCTTTGATCACGCTGTCGGAAAGTAATTCTTGCACTTGGTTATTTTTAATTTTTTGCTCGATGTCTAATCTTTCATAAGTCGCAATTAATTCTTCCAGGGCTGTCTTATAATACATGTAATTCGGATTGTCTTCGTTAGCAGTAGCTTTCAAATAGTTGTAAATGGTTTTTACATTTTCTTTTTGTGACAACACTAACTGAAAGGCGGGAACAAGAATGACAGTACGAGCATCAG
>DASYSW010000039.1:0-21001 GCA_036002905.1 Chitinophagaceae bacterium | reverse complement strand
ATTATTCTCAAAAAGCCAACGTTCGCTCCGTCGCCATTCAACGCCAGTTTGATGAGTGAATCAGGATTCGGAGACGTCAGCGCAGTTCGATGATAGCCCTCGGCCTTAAATAGTGCATCAGAAGCCTTTTCTTCTTTTGGTTGGCTATAAAATTTTTTATAGCCAATGTAACCGCCGGCAACCAAAATGATAATAGCGCAAACGATCATCAAAGGTCTGTTGAATCGTGCCCAGAAATCCTTGGCTCTTTCCACTACCAATTGATTAGGATCATGCACATCCTGTTTCTTAACAGCCATAGTTAAAGTTCTATTTAGATTTTTTAATGATTAGTCAACAATAAATGGATAATTGGGGTCTACATAGACATCTTTCAACACCTCGCTGTCATCGGGGAAAGGACTTTCTTCCGCAAATTTTACCGATTCAGCGACAGCTTTCTCAACTCTTGAGTCAATGTTTTTTATCTGTTCTTCCGAAGCAATTTTTTTATCGTAGATCGTATGCAAAAGTTGTTGTATCGGGTCTTTGCCTCTGTATTCTTCCAATTCTTCTTTTGTGCGGTATTTACCCGGATCACTAATGGAGTGCCCTTTGTAGCGATAAGTTTTCATTTCAAGAAGTGTAGGACCACCTTTCTCCCTGGCTCTTTTCACCGCCCTTGCGACCGCTTCGTGAACTGTCTCTGCACTCATGCCATCAACGGCATCACCTGGCATTTCGTAGGCATCTGCCAGTTTATAAATGTCGATCACATTCGAGGTACGCTCCACTGACGTGCCCATGGCGTAATTGTTATTTTCACAAATAAAGATTACCGGCAACTTCCAAAGCATAGCAAGATTGAATGTCTCATGCAGTATTCCCTGCCTGGCCGCACCATCTCCAAAAAAGCAAAGCGTCACGTTATCTGTTCCGCGATATTGTTCGGCAAATGCAAGGCCTGCACCTACGCCAATCTGCGCACCAACAATTCCATGGCCCCCATAAAAATTCACCGATTTGCCAAAAAAATGCATACTGCCACCCTTTCCCTTCGCGTTTCCGGTAGCCTTGCCATACAGTTCGGCCATACATGAATTAACGGAAACACCCTTTGCGATAGCCAGTCCGTGATCACGGTAGGCGGTAATAAAAGGATCTTCTGGTCTTGTCGCGGTCATACACCCGGCGGCAATAGCTTCCTGCCCCACATAGGCATGGAAGAAGCCACGGATCTTTCCTTCCATTTTGTACTTTTCCTCAGCTGTGATCTCAAACTGCCGAATGAGTTGCATTAACTCGTACCAGTACAAATAGGTCTCCTTCGAAAATTTCACCTGGGCCTCTGCCGAAACTTGGGTTGGCACTGTATTAAAATTTGAGCCGCAAAAATAAGGGTAAATGACCAGATTTTTAGTACGAATAACCTGGATCAGCTAGAATATTATCGAGCTATATCTTAACATTTTTAATTGCCATAGCTACAAGCAGCAAGCCGCACGTCTCAGGCCGGGAATTCCCAGACTTGTAGTATAACGCGTAAGACTTGCGGTAATTGGACGAGGGATACTTATTTGGCCTGAGTTTTTCTCATGGTAGTTAAGAAAATCTCGAATATGAAATCGAAAACTAAAAAATCAAAGAGGTTTGCCTTGTTTTTTGACCAAATGGCAACCAAAGTCACAAAAGCCTCGGGCAAACCCGCAGCATTCATTATCGCCTGCCTCCTTATCATTGTTTGGGGAATTACAGGTCCTCTTTTTCATTATTCCGATACCTGGCAACTCGTTATAAATACAGGCACAACCATTATCACTTTTTTGATGGTATTTATTATTCAACAAACCCAAAACAAGGACACGATCGCCCTGCAGATAAAATTGAATGAGTTGATCGCAAGCAGCGAAGCTGCAAGTAATCGCCTGGTAAGTGCCGAAGATCTTACGACAGATGAGCTCGAGGTGTTGAAAAAGTTCTACAGCAGGCTGTCTGCATTGGCGAAAAAAGAAAGCGACATTCATTCTTCACATTCTCTTGATGAAGCTGAGATCAGGCATGCAAGAAAATTAGAACACTCAGTAGAAAAGACAATCAAAAAAGCGCGTAAGTAGGACTTTAAGATTTAAATTAGCTTGCTTAAGTCGTTTGTTAAGCCAAAAAATAAAATTATGCTGGTAGCGTATGTAAGTTTTAATGGCAACACGGAGGAAGCTTTTGATTTCTATAAGTCAGCACTGGGAGGCACGATCACCAATGTTCAACGTTTCAGTGATTCGCCCGGTGGCGGTCAAATGGCTGATGCAGACAAAAACAAGATCATGCACATCGCACTAGAAGCTCCAAACGGAGTCAGGTTGATGGGAAACGATCATCTTGATCTTATGGGAGGGCCCTTCTTGGCCGGGAACAATTTTTCTTTATCACTTCATCCCGATAGTGAAGAATTGGCTGATCGACTTTTTAATAATCTATCTGCCGGTGGCATAATCACTGTTCCCATGAGCAAAGCGCCCTGGGGCGACTACTTCGGAATGTTCACCGATAAATTCGGCATTAAATGGATGATCAATAAAGCTGCGTGAGACGTGAGACGTGAGTCGTCAATCGTGAATGGTGAAGGTCAATGGTAGATGGTTCATGGTAATCGGAACTTCTGGTACCCTGTCCTCACCTTGTTGCTCTACGGAGACTTAAAGTAAGGATTTGTCAATTTCCAATATCCACTATCTAATGTCTACTACATAACTATACGCCATACACCTTAAGCCCTCGTACCTTAATCCTTCGGATTTAATGCGTCATCGATCCTTGTCACCAGGTCCTGCAAATGATACCTGCTCATTTCATCAGGAGTAGTTGGTATCGCAGCCCTGATCTCTGATCTCAATGCTATAAGGTGCGCTCTTACGATACTTTTTATATCTGATTTATCTACGCTTAATTGTGGTCTCGATGTACCACCAAAATTTATTACAATAGTTGTTTCGGAAGTTTTGGGTGGAGCAATGATGCTGCTCAGAATATTGATGTACGATTTCTGTAAGTTTCTCCTGTACACATCTATTTTCTTCTTTGTGGCCAGTTCACTCCATATCCCTTTCTTAAGATCAGAAAACATTTCTGTAACTGAATACGCTTTTGTGCCCTCTTCTGTTTCAAATTGTATTAATTTATTCAATGTACTCGTACTGAATAAACGATTCAATACATTGTCCTGGATGTTTCCTATAGTTACAAGAGGTGTGCCCCCAATACGATCATAAACTTTATTGTCTGATAACCAAATTGGAGTTGTGAAGAGTTGCTTGTTCAGAAAATCAACAGCTTCTTTCTGTTTTGTTTTTGGAACGTATTCGTAAACGGCGCCGGACTGTTCAACTGTTTTCGGTGTCAAACAAATCCCTCCGACATTTCTTGATACATGTCCCATGTAACGATTAAACTGCCCTGTTACCTGCGCATAAATATCAGACAGGCTTTTATAATCCCTGTTATCCTCTTTTGTCCATTCCAGCAACTTCGGCATCATGTACCGAAGATTTTTTATTCCATATGCACTTGCCTTCATCGCATCATCACCGAGGTCCTCCGTCTGGTTGCGCGGATCATCCTGGTTGGTTTCTCCGTCACCCCAGAAAAGTCTTGTATTTTTCAGACTATCGATCACCCATTTGTTTACATAAGCCCGTTCATCATCGCCGTCTTTAAATTGATAAAAGCGCCTGTACCCCCATTGAATCGCCCATTTATCGTAATCACCAATGCGTGGAAACAAACCGTTTTCGTCAATATGATCTTCGGGTTGCGCGACATAGTTGAAACGTGCGTAATCCATAATCGACGGCGTGTGACCATTAGCATCCACCCATGCTTTATTCCGCAAATTCTCCACCGGCACTGTCGATGATGAACCCCAGTTGTGACGAAGTCCCAATGTATGACCCACTTCATGAGATGAGACAAAACGGATCAGCTGGCCCATGAGTTCATCACTGAACACCATTTTCCTTGCAGCCGTATCACTGGGTGATGCCTGGATCATATACCAGTTTTGCAGCAGTTCCATTACATTATGATACCAGTTGATGTGGCTTTCCATGATCTCACCACTTCGTGGATCAGAAATACTTGGACCACTTGCATTGGCGACGTCGGAAGGCTTGTAAACAATTGCCGAATAGCGAGCATCTTCAAGACTCCATTCCGGATCGTCTTTTTTTGCCGGAGCAGCTTTCGCAATGATCGCATTTTTAAAACCGGCTTTTTCGAATGCCACATTCCAATCGTTGACTCCTTCAATTAAATAAGGAATCCATTTTTTGGGCGTCGCAGGATCGATATAAAACACGATTTGTTTTTTTGGTTCAACCAATTCACCGCGTTTATATTTTTCCATATCCTCGTCCTTTGGTTCCAATCTCCAGCGTTTCACCAATTGAACTGATTCAACACCCTGGGGGTTGGCATCGAAATCAGTGTACCCAACCGTGAAGTAGCCAATCCTTGCATCAAAGTATCTCGGCTGCATCGGCACTTTAGGTAATAACACCATTGAGCTGTTTAATTCTACAGTGATATTGCCACCCGAAGGCGCTCCTCCCCCGCCACCAAAACCACCCGGTGTAGCGGGCGCCCTTGCATAAGTCTTTACAGTTGTAATTTCAACGTTAATAGGAAACGACCTGATACCAACTATATATGATTTATCAGATTGTAAACCACCGATGCGAACAGCAGTTTTTATATTGCTGTTGAAAAACAAAACATCATTATCCCCATTTACATAGTCAGTCACTTCAATTACATTACTCGCCGACGTGGAACTTCCGGACGAATCTTTTCCATAAGCCTTGATATCAAAAGCGGCGGCAATGGGTTGAATGTTTGAATTGGTAACGGCCCAAAACATTGGCGATGTAGAATCCTTCGCATATTCCGCGTAGGAAATCGTACGAAGAAAAATTTTGTTATTAGGGCCCTTTTCAAATCGTACAACATTCTGCCCAATCTGGTCACCGGCATAGCCAAAAAACCCGGCACGCATGCCGGTGGCCGCTTTCGAAATACGGTTGACCACAAGAATTTCACGGTTCAGTAATGAGTCAGGAATTTCAAAAAAATATTTATCCTCGATCTTGTGTACTTTAAATAAGCCTTCGTCGGTTTTCGCTTTATCTGTGATAACATCTTTGTAAGCCTTCGGACCCGCGCTGCGGGCAGGCGCAGAATGCGTAGTGTCGGGACGTTGTTGAGCAAACAAGGTGCAGGTTACCATCAATGCAATAACCTGTAGGGTGGAATAAAACAGTGACTTTCTCATACTGATTTGCTTGTTTAAAATAGATGAAGGAAGCAATATACTAAAGGAAAGTTTATTTCACCCTTGCTGGAAAAATTTTTATAAGAGCGGTTAGAATATATGAGGAAGAAATTAGTTTGATCCAAAAACAAAGCCGCCCCGGAAAGAACGGCTAAGGATATTTTATTCTGTATTCTGAATTCTGAATTCTTTAGTTTTTCCTATTCGCTACTCTCCTTCTTTTCACCCTTCTTTTTGCCCTTTGGTGCAAACATTGCCAGCATTCTGCGACCTTCCATTTTCGGCATGCTTTCCAAAATTCCGATATCTGTTAAACGCTCAGCAAACTTCAACAACAACAACTGCCCCCTATCCTGGAATTGTATCGCACGCCCTTTGAATTGTACATAGGCTTTCACCTTGTTGCCCTCTTTCAAAAAATTCTCGGCATGTTTCGCCTTGAAATTGAAGTCGTGTTCATCTGTATTAGGCGTAAAACGAATTTCTTTTACCTCGGAGACTTTGGCATTCGCCTTCATCTCTTTTTCTTTCTTCTTTTTATCGTAGAGGAATTTGTTATAGTCGATGATCTTACAAACCGGCGGATCAGCGTTTGGAGAAATTTCAACGAGGTCAAGTCCTTGTTCCTGCGCCTTCCTAATCGCCTCATTCGTTTGATAAATTCCAGGTTCTACATTATCACCAACTAATCGAACCTGGGGCACCCTGATAAAATGATTAATGCGATGTTCTGCTTCTTTGCGGGGAGCAAATCGTCCCCTGTTAAAACCACCCTTGTTAAATCCACCACCTGTATTCGGTCTCTTAAATCCACCTGGTTTTGGTTGAAAACTTTTGTTTGGTACTGCCATTTAAATTTTTTATGTTATGCTCTGCCTCTGAGCAATTTTATTTTGTGTTTTTCAATTCCTTTGAGGCCAAGGAATGTTTGAATAAAATCCAAAATATCAAATCTTAAATATCAAATCCTACTCGCCTGTCCTTTCTTCAACTTCCTTCTTTACATCAGCAATAAACTCTTCTACAAGTTTCGCTCCCAAATCTCCTTTTCCCTGCCTGCGAACTGACGCCTTCTCCTCATTCATTTCTTTCTCACCGACCACTAACATATAAGGAACCTTCAGCAACTCAGTATCGCGTATTTTCTTCCCTATTTTTTCATTCCTGTCATCTATCTCTGCACGAATATCAGCTTTTTTCAACTTATGTAAAATAGTTTTAGCATATTCTAAGTACTTATCGCTAATAGGCAAAATTTTTACCTGGACGGGTGATAGCCAAACCGGCAATTTCCCCGCATAATGCTCCAATATAAATCCAATGAAACGTTCATGTGTTCCAAGGGGTGCCCGGTGAATGATCAGCGGCGTTTCGGTTTTGTTGTCGTGCGTGGTATACTGTAATTTAAAACTCCTGCTTTGAGAAAAATCCACCTGGTTCGTTGCCAGCGTGAATTCTCTGCCGATTACGCTGAAGATCTGCACGTCTATTTTCGGGCCATAAAAAGCAGCTTCATCCTGGACCTCTACATAGGGGATGTTTGATTCGATCAACACATTTCTGACCATTGCTTCCGTTTCCTGCCAAAGCTCCGGATGATTTACATATTTTACGCCCAATTTTTCAGGTGAATGCAAAGAGAGCCGCATTACATACTTATCAATCCCGAAAATTTTAAAATATTTAAGATACATGTCATTCACCGCTCTGAACTCATCATTGAATTGCTCTTTCATGCAATAAATATGAGCGTCATTCATATGCAGGCACCGCACCCTCATGAGGCCAAATAATTCGCCGCTTTGCTCATACCTGTAAACCGTTCCATATTCTGCAATGCGATACGGAAGATCCCGATAACTCTTTGGTTCCGCCGCATAAATTTTATGATGATGCGGACAGTTCATTGATTTCAGGTAATATTTCTCCCCTTCCATCTCCATCGGCGGATACATGCTGTCTGCATAATATGGCAAATGCCCGCTTGTGAGATACATGCTCTCTTTGGCGATATGTGGCGTAACCACTCTTTTATATCCTGCTTCGAGTTCCGTTTCCTTTGCGAGCTTTTCCAGTTCTTCGATGATCACAGTTCCATTGGGCATCCACATGATCAAACCGGGGCCAACATCATCATCCATTGTATAGATGCCGAGTTCTTTGCCCAACTTGCGATGATCTCTTTTTTTTGCTTCTTCAAGCATCTGGAGATATTCATCAAGTTCTTTTTGCGAAGGGAATGTGACACCATAGACCCTCGTCAGCATTTTATTTTTCTCATCGCCCTTCCAATAAGCACCCGCGATATTTGTAAGCTTAATAGCTTTAATAAATCCTGTGTTGGGAATGTGCGGGCCACGGCACAAATCGGTGAAGTTTCCCTGGGAGTAAAAAGTTATTTCACCATCATTCAGGTTTTGCAGAAGGTCCAATTTATATTCGTCGCCTTTATCTGAGAAATATTTTACCGCGTCCTTTTTCGAGATCTCCTTCCTGGCATAAAAATTATTTTGCTTCGCCAATTCATTCATCTTTTTTTCCAGCTTTGCAAGATCCTCTTCCGTCATTTTTCGATCGCCAAGATCCATGTCGTAGTAAAAACCATGTTCGACCGGAGGTCCTACCCAAAACTTTACGCCGGGAAATAATGATTCGACGGCCTCGGCCATTAAATGCGCAGACGAATGCCAGAAAGTACTTTTTCCTTCCGCATCATTCCATGTCAATAATTTTATTGATGCGTCTTCATTGATCGGTCTTGTGGCATCCCATACCTGGCCGTTTATATTTGCTGCAAGAACCTTTCTTGCCAGGCCTTCTGAGATTGATTTTGCGATATCCAGTGCTGTGGTCCCTTTTTCATATTGCCGAACAGCGCCATCCGGGAAAGTGATATTGATCATTTTTATTTTTAGTGAGTGGTGAGTGGTCAATAGTGAGAGGGAATTTTCCTACTCGCCACTTACCATTTTCCACTGGCATTTTTAAGAGCGGCAAAATTAACAAACTATTGGTGCAGAACCATACCTTTCCGTACGAAGTTATTCGTTAGTTTTACAGCGTGATGGAAAGATTTTTTTTAAGGCCGTTGCTATCGATTTTTTCTCTCTTTTTGGCGTGCAATTTTTCTTCTGCCCAGGACCTTACAGGTATCTGGAAAGGTTATTTTATCACTGATGTTGGTGAGCAATACAAGCTGGAATTTCAAATAAAGCAAGACAATCCTTCTTCTATAACCGGTGTTTCCTATTCATATCTCGACGTTCGGTTTTATGGCAAGGCAACGATGACCGGGAGCATGGACAGATCGGAAAAGAGATTCCAGATACAGGAGCTGCGGACAGTTGAAGTAAAGAGTATGGGCGGCGGGACTTGCCTGATGAAATATATTTTTACTTATGACAGATCCGGGAAGGAGGAGTTTTTAGAAGGAACCTTTGTCGGCAAAGGTGAGGACAGGAAAGACCCAAAGAACAATGGTGAATGGGGTGATTGCGGAGGTGGAAAGGTTTATTTGCGCAGGGTCCAAAACTCAGATTTTTACGTCGAACCATTTTTGCGCGATAAGCCTGTAGTAAAAAGGGATACTGCCGCGAAGGTCACAACAAGCCCTCCACCCGTTGTGAAGAAAACACTGCCAAAAACCAACCCAACAACTAACAAACCAACGTCCACAGTAAAAAAGACAACACCTGTTAAAAAGAATACCAGCACGGTCAAGGCTAAACCTGTCATTATAAATCCTAAAACAGATTCCGCCAAAAAAGTTACTCAGCCTGAAATAAAAACGCCGGTTACAGCAAAAAAGATCATTACGCCTGAAGTTTTGAAGACAAGAGAGAACGCATTGGCACAAACGATCACCGTGTACACTGAACAAGTAACTATTAAACTTTATGATAATGGCGAAATCGATGATGACACAATCTCCGTCTTTGTCGACAAGCAATTAAAACTCTCTCATAGAAGATTAAGCACTTCACCGATTGTACTGACCCTTGACTTTGATGCAAGTGATACAGAGCATGAGGTGGTAATGGTGGCAGAAAACCTTGGACGCATTCCGCCAAATACTTCGTTAATGGTGATCACTGCGGGTGATAAACGCTACCAGGTACAGATCACATCGACTGAACAAAAAAATGCAATGGTAAGATTCAAATACGAACGGCCATCATCGTGAAAGCCGCTCAAGTATTTTTTACTCCTGCTAACACCTTTCTCATTATCTTCAACGTCATGTCCCGATTAGTCACCGCAATGCTTTTCGTGTGTCTCTCCACCACCATCCATTCGCAAAATTTAGGAGGCACCTGGCGGGGAAAACTTACACAAGGCCCCGGCGGATGCTTTCCTGTTTACTTCATCGAAATGCAGATAAAAGTTGAAGGCCTGAAAGTATATGGTTCATCGTATCATTTCTCCGATGTAAATAATTTTGTCAAAGAAAATTTCGAAGGCGTTTTCGATTCCAAGAACAAAACTGTTACTATCCAGGAAACGGGGCCTACCACATTTCATGTTCCCCCTGATTGCATTCCCTGCATCAAGCGTTATACACTGGCGTTTGCCCAGGTTAAAGATTCACAAACCCTGAGTGGTGACTGGGGAGGACGAATGATGAACAGCCAGGTATCGTGTCCACCCGGCAAAATCATTTTGACGAAAGAAGCTTCAGCCATATTCAATGAAATAAAGGTCGACACCGGAAATCTCCGTCTTGATTTTTATGATAATGCTGAAATTGACGGGGATACTATTTCAGTTTCTGTTGATAACCAAATGACCGTATCACACCAGCGACTTTCAGCGAAGCCTATCACGGTCAATATCAGGATCGATTTTGTAAAAACCGATCACGAAGTAGTGATGATCGCTGAGAACGAAGGTTCTATTCCACCCAATACTGCCCTGCTGATAGTGACCGCCGGTGATAAACGATATCGATTGTTCCTCAGCTCTGATGTAGATCAGAAAAAAGTTTTGGTGAGGTTTATTTATGAAAAGCCAAAGTAGCTTAGCCGTTACTTGTTTCTGGTAAACCCACTTAAGAAATATGAACCATTTAAGACATAAGAGGCATTCAAGTGTTGCCCTTGTATGTCTTATATGCCCCTATGGTTAAAGAACAACATGATGGAGCTGTAACTATGTAGTCATTTGATTTATTCATTCCTCATTATAAATATTCGGACTGTTTTATTGGGCTCTTGTGGGCAGCAAGTAGCCAGTAACTAGCGACCAGTAACCAGCAACTAGAAGGCCCTCTGATTTCTTGTTGGCGGCAGCAACTCTTTCCTCGGCATCTTTTCGTCACGTTGCGCAGTGTTATAGACGAACGTTGCTACAATAATCGCCGCTTGTTTCAAATCGTCCGGCGAGAGGTGATCATAATCATCCATATTTGAATGGTGCGTGCGGGTATTGTACTCCAATTCGTCCTGTATAAATTGAAACCCGGGAATTCCTACCCTGTCAAATGAAAGATGGTCCGTACCACCTGTGTTATTTATCGTAACAGTTTTTGCACCTACATCATTGAACGGTTCAAGCCATTTAGAAAAAATAGCTCTTTCGGCCTCATTGCCCTGCAGGTAAACGCCACGGATCTTTCCGGACCCATTATCAACATTGTAATAGGCAGAAACTTTTGACTGGTCTGGCTTCAGAACCCATTGGCCATTTGCCGTATCGGCAAAATGATTTTTTGCATAAGCTCTTGAGCCAAGCAAGCCTTCCTCCTCCCCGCTCCACAAAGCAATTCTTATCGTACGACGGGGTTGTACGTTCAATGATTTTAAAATTCGAACCGCTTCCATCATGACTGAACAACCAGCAGCATTGTCGGTGGCACCCGTTGATCCATGCCAGGAGTCGAGATGGCCCCCAAGCATTACAAGTTCATCTTTCAATGTTGGATCAGTTCCGGGAATTTCAGCGACTACATTATATCCTTGCAGATCATCATCAAAGAATTTCGTTTTGATGTCCGCTTCGATTTCCACTTTTACTCCACCTTCGATCAATCGTTGCAAACGGAGATAATCGTCACTGCTAAGTGCAACGCTTGCGGGCGCCTCTGGTGCATCTTTAGCATATTGTCCGCCACTGGCCACAAACACGGTGCCGTCACTGCCGTTTTGATTCATCGTTAATACCAGGGCCGGTTTTTCCTGGTTGATCATTTCATTCATTCGCCGTTGCATCGCGAAACGACTAAATTGATTCTGCCGCTGCGGGTTTTGTTGTTGGTTTGGACCGGCGGGATGCATTTCTTCAGCGGCCATTCTGTCGAGCGTGGTGTCAGCAAACCGGTTTGCATCTGCTTCAAAACTTGGCTTCAGTTGAACTGTAGACCATGTCATCACAATTTTATCTTTCAGCTTTCCCTTGTATTGCTCCATGGCAGTGGTGTCCTGTGCTTTTACCAGCACCACTTCGTCTTTTAGTAATTTCTTTCCTGACCCCTTCGTCCATGCTCTTGGTATTGCTATCAATGGCTGGTAATATGGAGATGTCATTGCCACATAACATTTTTCCTGTTGCCAGCCTTTTCCAAATACGCCCCATGGCTCAAGTTGTGCATTTACCAATCCCCAACTTGTAAGTTCATCTTTTGCCCAGTTGGCGGCCCGCATAAAACCGGGAGAATTTGTTAGTCTTGGTCCGCTCACATCTGTCAAATGGTGGGCAATGTCCATGACTTTGGAATTATCGGTACCTTCTTTTTTGATCTTAGCGATGATATCCATGTCTACCTTTTCCTGGCAAAAGACGTTCGAGAGGAGAAATGATGCAGCGAAGGTGAAGAATAGTTTTCTCATTTTGTATGGTTTAAGAATGAACGGGGAAGTTACAATCAATTTTATTTTTGGAAAATTTCCACATTTGCTTTGGTTTATGTTGTGTAACCGGCATTGTGTCGCTATTTGACGTTGGTTGCGTCGCACACTTGTGCTGTATTAATTCTATTCATCAAATTGGCAATATTAAGATGGCATCAACAAAATAAAAATCGTTTTTATTGCCTGATCATTTTTGTAGTTTTATATCTTATGGAAAAGATAACCATTGAGGAATTGAAAGATGTTGCGGCCTTTAGTGATCTGCCAAATGAACAATTGCAATGGATAATTGATCATTCCGAGTACCATGAATACGAAGATGGATCACAAATCAAGAAAACGGGTGATGAAGCGGACGTCATGTTCATCATTCTTGAGGGAAGAATCACTTTTTACATGGACATCCACGGTCGTTTGGTTTATTATTTTGCTTTCGCCAATGATGAACAGACCGGTGGAGTGAGTGGCCTGATGCCCTATTCCAGGATGAAGATCTACCCCGGTTGTTCGTTTGCTACAGGAAGGCTGCGGACATTGCTGCTTCACAAAAAACATTTCGCGGAGCTTGAGCAACTCAATCCCGGCCTGATTGAACGCCTGATCGGTTATATGACCGAAAGAGCAAAAGCATTCGCCACATTACAAACACAACAGGAGAAAGTGCATGCACTCGGCCAGCTTTCCGCCGGTATTGCACATGAATTAAACAACCCTGCATCGGCAATTAACAGGATATCTTCCGAATTGGCCAAACGTCTGAAGCTGAATTATGAGTTGACGGAACAATTACTGCGTCACAACGTTGAGGCCGCACACGTTAACAGCTTAAGAAGTTTAATTGAAGCCAAACAACTCATGCCCAAGCCAAAGCTCAACGCCATACAAAGCATGGAAAGAGAAAATGAGATCATAGACTGGCTTGAAAAAGCAGGGTTCCGGGAAAGCCAACAGGTGAGTGAAACGTTCCTCGAAGCGGGATTTACAGGAAAAGATTTGGAGGATATCAGGAACAGTGTGAGCAAAGAAGCATTCACCCAGGTCATTTATTGGATCGAAAATTTATTAAGCTCGCAGAGAATTGCGAAAGACCTCGAAGAGGCTTCGAGCAGAATATCTTTTTTGGTAAGCGCCATCAAGAGCCATGTCCATATGGACAGAACAGAAGACCTGCAACCTACCGATATTCACACAGGCATTGAAAGTACCCTGACCTTGTTAGGACATAAACTGCGTGAAAAAAATATCAGTGTAAAAAAAATGTTTGCAGAAAATCTTCCTGAGGTTCCGGCCCATGTTGGAGAATTGAACCAGGTGTGGACAAACATCCTTGACAATGCCGTCTTTGCCGTTGACAAGAGCGGTGAAATTATCATCGAAACATCAACTGACGGCAAAAATGTAACCACGAAAATAATCGACAACGGTCCGGGTATCCCCGCCGACATTCAGTCACGTATTTTTGATCCTTTCTTTACAACAAAAAAAGTGGGCGAAGGAACAGGGATCGGGTTAGATCTTGTGAGCAGGATCATCAAGCGGCATAACGGAGAAGTGAAAGTGGACTCGGCGCCGGGAAGAACAAGATTTTGTATTTCCATCCCGATAGCCCAACGGAATGAATAATGAATGATCAATGATGAGTGGGTTTAAGCTCATTACTCATTACTCATTGGGAAATTATTTTTACCAATAACTTGCAGTACGCATGAAACTTCCTTTTATAATAATTGTAGATGATGATGTGCATGTACTCCGTGCCATTCAGCGTGATATCCGGAATAACTACCGGGATGATTATCGTATTGTCGCAGCCGAATCTGCGAATGAAGCGATTGAGCTGATCAAAGATCTAAAGCTGAAAAATGAAACCGTAGGATTATTCATTTCCGATCAGCGTATGCCCGAAATGGAGGGCATAGAATTTTTACAAAAGGCAAAGGAAATTTATCCGGAGGCCAAATGTGTTATGCTAACCGCATATTCGGATATAGAAGCAGCAATAAGGGCCATCAACGATATAAAGCTCGATCACTACCTGATGAAGCCATGGAATCCTCCTGAGGAAAAGCTATATCCTGTTATCGATGAGCTGTTGAATGACTGGCAGGCTTTTTACAAACCCGACCATGAAGGCATGCGTATTATAGGTTACCAGTGGTCGCCAAAATCACACCGCTTAAAAGAATTTCTTTCAGGCAACCTTGTGCCTTATTTGTGGATGGATATCGAGAACGATGCGGATGCGGAAAAGTATCTTGCCAGTGCTAATGTTTCTGCGTCAGATATGCCCCTGGTTGTATTAAAGGATGGAACTTTTATGGTCGATCCTTCACTTGCCGATCTTGCAACCCGTATCGGGCTTCAGCATATCGCCAATCAAAAAATTTATGATGTGCTTATCATCGGTGCTGGGCCCGCCGGCCTGGCGGCTTCGGTGTATGGTTCGTGCGAAGGACTAAAGACATTGGTGATAGAAAGAAGTAACCCTGGCGGACAGGCAAGCACCAGTGCGCGAATCGAAAACTATCTTGGTTTCCCCACAGGACTTTCCGGTGCAGAACTAACTCATAGAGCTATGGCGCAAACGCTGCGCTTCGGGACAGAATTTCTCACAGCAAGAGAAGTGAAAAGGATCCGGGTGCAGGATGGTTACAAGATCGTTGAGATGAGTGATGGTTCGGAGGTCCATGGTAAAACGGTCATCATTGCAACGGGGGTTGAATATAGAAAACTCGATGTTCCGGGCTTAGAGAATTTTACAGGCGCGGGTGTCTATTATGGTGCTGCTGCAGTGGAAGCTAATGCCTGCAAAGACGGCAGCGTGTACATTGTGGGGGGTGGCAATTCGGCTTGCCAGGCTGCACTACACATTAGCAAGTTTGCAAAAGATGTGAACATTCTTATCCGAAAAGACGCGCTCAAAATGGTCGCTGCTAATTACCTTGTTGAAAACATCAGTAAAACGCCCAATATAAAAGTGCTGCCAAATACGGAAGTGGCAAGTGCCACGGGAGTCAAAGTATTAGAGACGATCACCCTGGTGAATTGTAATACGGGTGAAAGAAACACTGTCCCTGCAAAAGCTGTGTTCATTTACATCGGTCAAAGACCGGGCACTGTGTGGTTAAATGAGATTCTTTTGAAAAACGACAACGGCTTCATATTAACCGGGAGGGAATTGATGAAAGAAAAGTCTTTCAATACATTTTGGAAACTTGAGAGAGAGCCTTTCATGCCGGAAACAAGTATTCCCGGCATCTTTGCTTCAGGCGATGTGCGTTTCACCGCTTTAACAGGAATTTCTTCGGCGGTAGGAGAAGGTGCCATGGCCATACGTTTCGTGCGCAAATATTTAAATGAGACGTGAGCTGGACGAGAATGCTGCTTCTTTGAAAGTATTGCGAATAAGCTTTTCAAAGGATTTTATGGTTAAACGATTTCATGTGGCCGGGAAGAGAGTAAGACAGGAAGAGACCACCTAAATCCACTTAACGTCTTCCGTCTTTCCGGCAAAAAGAATAAAAACTCTTCAATGAAGAAATATAACCACCATGGTTTGTCATTCTGACCGCGTGCGGCAAAGCTATAGCGGTGGCACAGCGTAGCGAGGAATCTCATTTAAATTGTAAATTAAACTTCAATTAATGTCATCATATGAGTAAAGCCAAGGCATTGATCGGGTCTCTGTTTTTTTTGCCATTAATTTTTTTCATTTTTTTTCAGACCTTTTTTCCTTTGTTTTTCCCCTTTGCATTCAATCGTCGAATGACATTTGTAGTATCTTTTTTAATTGCAGTCATCGTTTCTTCAGGCATTTGGATGATACTAGTTTATTTTTCAGCTCGAACTATCTCTAAAATTTTACGAATTGCCCTGATAACAGGGGTCCTTTCTTTTCTATTGGGATTTATCGGCCCGATGATCTTATCTCCGGGTGCGAATCAAGGCCCTTTACTGGGAATGTTTCATTACGGGCCCTTTGGGCTTTATAGCTGGCCTGGTTGCAGGCATAGTTTATTGGGTTGTAAAAAAGCATAGGTAGGGTTTCAAGAGGCGGAGTTGCCTTATTTGAACATTTCGAAATTTCGTACTTTAGTCATCCTGTTTTCATCTCCTACTCTGTAAAAACACAACGTCTCCGATCCTTGATAATTTGTTATCTGTAAACAAAAAAATCATAAGTATGAAAAAACTATTGTTTGTATTTACCCTTGGTGTCTCATGCTTTTTCTTTTCCTGTCAACCAACTGGAGGCATGAGCGCTACGGCCAAAAAGAACCTTGAATCGGCAAACGCCGTTGCAAAAATGTTCGAATCTGGTGATTTTAGCAAGGTCGGTGATTACATCGCAACAGATGCTGTGGACCATGCCGGCATGAATGGTGATGTAAAAGGTCTTGACAATTTAAAGGCTTCATTCGCCCAAATGACCAGCATGATGAGCGACATGAAGAATGAAATTGTAAAAGAACTGGCTGACGATGAGTATACTTTTCAATGGATGAAACAATCTTCAACCATGAAAATGGATGCGATGGGAATGAAGGCGGGGAGCAAAAATTCGTTCGACGCCATCGAAGTTTCAAAGTTTAAGGATGGGAAAATAGTTGAGCACTGGAGTTTTCTCAGTTCAACAGACATCCCTAAAATGATGGGTGCAATGAGCAACATGAGTATGGATACAATGCACATGAAGATGGATACGACAAGACACTAGACCAGGAAAATTCTCTTTTTACTGCTTTTCGGATTTAAACATCTTTGCCTTTTTAATAAAATACACGTAACGCATTTATTAAACTAAAAATCAAAAAACCAATGAAAAAGTTGTTAACGATCGCTTCTGCAGGATTGATCTCTTTCATTACTGCATGCAACAATAGTGGAGAAAAATCTGCGAGTGCTGATACCACTGCTGCTACTTCTACTTCTCCTACGGCTTCAAACTCCGCGGGTGATAAAAACATTGCAACTGTACATGCCGTGAATGACGCCATCTCCTCGGGCGACTTAGGCAAACTCGACCAATACATAGCCGCGAATGGCGTTGATCATGCTGGTGAGCATGGAGATATCAAAGGACTGGACAGTATAAAGGCTAATCTCAAGCGCTTCCATGATGAGTACAAGGATATGAAACTGGAATCAGTGCAGGATGCGTCGGGTGGCGATTATGTTTTTTCTCTTACAAGATTCACTGGTACCAATACAGTAGCTTCGATGGGAGCACCTGCAGGAACTCATTTTGATATGACAAGCGTCCAGGTCGTAAAATTCGGCAGCGATGGAAAGGCCACAGATCATTGGGAGTATTTGTCGATGGCCGATGCCATGAAGATGATGGGGGCATATGGAATGCATGGAATGGACGAAAAAAAGAAAAAATAATTTTTCCTAAGAGCGGGTATCTATCCCGCTCTTATTTTACGTTCCTCTCTCAACAGGTAGTAGCGGCTTACGATAAGGGATATCGGCAACCCGATACAAAACATTAAAATCACCGCGCCACGGATGATCGAATCCCATTTTGTTGGAATGTTCGCAATGTTTAGTAATGGCAATACAGCAAGGTTCATCACACACCAAACGAAAATCCCGTATAAGAGCCCGCTGATGATCCTTTGCTTTTTCAAGAACGGTATGTATGGGAAAATGAAGAAGTAAAAAATCGTGAAGCAAAAAGCAATGACAAAATGGAAACCAACTCCCGCCAGCGCCGTAGCAACACCTCCCTCCAATGCCGAATTACCTAATGCTCCTCTTGCAATGCCCTGCAATAATCGCACAGTGGTTACTCTTTTCATAATAAGAGAGTATACAGTAATGGCTGCCAGTAAGTCCAGGCAACCCGCGGTAAGCCATGCGAACAAAATAGTTTTAAGGGCAGAGGGACTTGGTTGAGACAGCGTAGTTGCCGTATTCATAAACATTAGTTTTGTTATCTATGATATATCCGAGAATAAACAAGATGCAAACCCGGGTGCCCATTCGTACTCACGATTCACATTTCACGATTGACGTCTCACCTTTGACATTTCACTTTGCGAAGACAGCATCAACCACCAAAATGATGCTCTGACTTCCGGGTCATTTCATATATTTTCATGATCCTGTCCTTAATGGTAGGCCATTCATACTGGGCGAGATAGTGATACCTGTTGGGAAAGAAATAAATATTAAGATAGGGAGCATTTATCAATTGCTGTCTTGCAAAACTCGCGTTTGATGTATCGATCAGATGGTCTTTTGCGCCCTGTAAATACATTACGGGCACCCGGATATTTTTCCAATAAGGAAGCATTTTTTCCAGCTCCTCTTTGTGATGTATTTTCTCGGTATTTGCCGATTTGAACATCCTGGGAATGAACCAACGTATGGCTGGATTTTCAATGAGAGAAGTAAACCAAAAAACTTTTTCTCTTCCCGGCCCGATGGCTGGTCCGGTAATGACAAGGCCATCGACCAGTTCCGGATGATCCATCGCAAGCCTGCACGCAATGGGTGCTCCAAAAGATCCGCCCACGACTACAACCGGATGTTTTATTTTATAAACACTATCCATCAATGAACGTATCATTTCAGATTGTTTTTGGATCGAAGGTTCCGGGTCGCCAAAACCCGAATAACCATAGCCCGGACGATCAACGGCTAGTATTCTGAATGTTTTCAAAATGGTTGGATCGCTGAAGCGCCCACGATAAAGACTCATTGAAGCGGGTGAACCATGGATAAGCACAAGTGTTGGCAAGCTGTCGTTACCAATCGTTACATACCGAAGTCGACGCCCATGTGTTATGTAATAACCGATCTTTCCGGGAATATGATTTTCTGTAAAGAATTTGTTCAGATCATCATCATTCTTTCTAAACTGTACATAATGATCAAATACAAAGCAGGCAATGATAAAGAAACCGATAATAGCCAATAAAACCCTCAAAATTCGTCTCATCCACCTGCCCTTGCGCTTAGCCTTTTGCATACTGAAAATTAGGGAAAACTTCAGTTTGGTTTTTGCTTTTTATATAACCTTAACTTAAGGCGGATGTACTGTTGCAATAGATTAGGATAGACATTATATAGGACATTTGTTACAGTAATGACGATCGACCACCAAAAATCATTTTTAACCAGGGCATAGGGAGTGATCAAAATAAAAAATATGAACATGATGAAATGGAACTTTTCAAACATGTACGTCTGTTCTAAAAGCTTATTGACCGATGACCGTCCCGGAGTGATCATTTTATAGTCTGGAAATTTTTTTTTGATCAATCCGTTTATGATCGTTCCGTTTTGTGCAAGTTTGTTAACGAAACCTACCCCAAGTCTTTTATAAGTTCGCGCCGTTCTTCCTAGCTGAATCCTGTCATAAAATGAATTCGGGAAAAAACCAGGCATAATACTTAAAGCTATAGATGTGTAAAGTGATTTATGATCCACCCAATTGTAACAATACATTGAGAGCGGGACCAGGTTTAAAACAGACCAGGCTACATTTGGTATCATGTTATACCGGTTCAGCAATCTTCTTATTCTCGAAAGCTCCTGGTCGGTATAGTTACTCATCTGCTATTTTCATTAATAACTCACGAAGCATCGTTGCCTTTTCGTTCATCTCGTTACTTTCAATCTTTGACACCGAAAGGATCGGCAAAAGTTTTGGGTAAAGGCAGGGCTTGTTGAGCCATTTTACAATTTGTTCCCTGATCCATTTATTATAAGCAATCGGGTAAATTCTATTAGCAAGAAATATGGCCTGCAGGTATTTCCGGAAGGCTTCTGTCAAAATGTAAAAGGCGTGAAAATATAACTCCCGGTTTACTAAAGAAGGGACATGGTCAAGGTCTTTGCTGCATGCATTTTGAACTGCAGTTAATCGTTTTAAGCGTAAATCATCATCATAAAACGGAAGCCATTTTTGCCTGAGCTCAAGGAAATAGGCCCCCGCGCTTAATAAAGGAACCGAATAGCAAATTTGATTACCTATTTCTACTTCAAAGTAATCAATGGGCTCCCCGGGTTCAATGATCCCGGGAGCATACTTTCCGTCAATCACATCTAAATGAACATGGCTGAATTGAGAAGACTGCCTGAATTTTACGATCGCCGGCATGTTTGTGGAATATGATGACCACGCTTCCTCCATTCTTTTCATCTCATCGTGCGAGGTGCCGGGCGCAACTAATATCGCCAGGTCAAGATCGCTGTCAGCAACAGCCTGGCCACGTGCGCAAGAATTTACAATTAAGACCGTATCGACTGCCGTGTTATTCCTGAAATACTCTGCCACTGCTGCGGCTGCATCGTGGTGCAGGTTTGTTGGAAATTGCAAAGATGAATTCATTAAAAAAAGTTGTCGCTGCACAATATTTGGCTGGCGTTTGAAGTTAGGAAGTTTTATTTCATTATATTTTCAACACGAGCCAACCGTTTTGACTAAATTATTATCCTTTAACAAAACAGAACCATCTATTTTAAAATATGCCCTTACTTTAGCGTAAAGTTCCCGAGGTTGAATGACTTTTCCGAAGCCCTGTTGAAACCGTTTCAAACCTTGAACCAATGAAACTGTCCCTTCTTACAATATTGTTTCTGCCCAGCTTAATTGGGCTTTCGCAGCTAACTGCCCAGGATGGAAAGACCTATAAGACGGTAAAAATTGGTACTCAAACATGGATGGCCGAAAACCTGAACGTTAACACATATCGAAATGGTGACACCATTCCACAAGTCCAGGATCCCAAAGCCTGGAGCACGCTGACAACAGGGGCCTGGTGTTATTATGGCGGCAAAGCAGAAAGTGGCGCTAAATACGGAAAGCTTTACAATTGGTACGCTATAAATGATCCCAGGG
>DASYSW010000038.1:0-9124 GCA_036002905.1 Chitinophagaceae bacterium | reverse complement strand
GAAACATGACATTGCTACCTGGTCAAGGGCCATGCCTGAATTTTTGAAATGGAGTTGGGGAAAGTGAGAATACTACAATTCAGTTTGAATAAAAAAACCTCCCAATTCCGGGAGGTTTTTCATTATCAAGACTTGTCTTTTCTAGAATTTGTAACTCAGGCTGAGTTGAAGTCCCCAGGTTGTGTTGGTGGAATTTACATTGATAAATGTGGATCTTACAAGATCACCATTGAATGTAGCCATTGTGTATGACGGAACACCATTAGTAACACTTGCCACTCTCAGGGGATTGTTCACGATATATTGTTTCCTGATCCCCCAATCATGATTCAGGAGATTCAGGAAATTGAGAACAGAGACTCCAAATACCAGCGAATGCCTGTACTGGCCAATATTCTTGAAGAGCTCCTGCTGGAAGTTCATATCTACACGATGGAAAAAAGGAAATCTTGCACCATTTCTTTCAACGACCTGGCCCATATGTTTGCTGAGGTATTTATCCTGGGCAATGTATTGAAAGAAGGCATCTGATTGCTGCTGTGCAGTGAATCCAGGGGTACTGCCGCTCGGAGCTAAGTTTGCAAACTTAATTTCAGAAGGATCTTTTGGAACATAAATCAGATCCGCGGAGTTACCATCGTTGTTTACGTCCCCGTTATAGATATAGCTGTAAGAAGACGACAAGGTAGAACCTATGTAACCTTGTTTTTCGCCTTCATAGAAGAAGGTGATGGTTGATGCAAGATGCTTGACATATTCAAACCTGTAAGAAAAAGTTCCAACGATGCGATGGGGAACAGCAAAGTTTGAATAAGCAAGTTCCTGGTCATTTTGAGTTTTCGACGTTGGGTTCACTGACCAAACTGAAGCGGCCTGGCTTCCCGGGTTGGCTGTGACGTCAGCAGCATAGGTGTAGGTGTATGCAAGTGAGCCGTAGAAATTCTTTGTAAAACTTTTTGAAACGAGTGCAGTAAATACAAATGAACTTCCCCTGTCGGTGTTTTGCAAAACGATCGCATTTGCAATTCCGGAATTTAACCTTCTCGCGGCACTGTTGGTGAAGCGCCCTCTCACGTCTTCAGGGCTTACCAATACAACGGTATCGGTTGGATTTTGATTTGCATTGCGCATAACAGGATCATTAATGTCCTTTGTGTACAATGCTTCAACCGTTAGCCCCCAACCTTTACCCAATTGTTTTTCTATTGCAATATCAGTTCTCCATACTTGCGGGAATTTAAAATGCGGATCAATGACTGCAAACCCGCCGCTCGGAGCTACTGTACCTGCTATTGTTGGAAATTGCGCAGGATTCAGATTCTTGTTGTAAAAAGGATTATACGCATGAGCGTCTGTATTAAACGGAAAATTTTGAAGATCGCCAGGCGAAGTGATCAAAGCGCCGAAAGCATACATACCACTTGTACTTGGTGCATTTGTTAAATAAACAAAAGGAATGCGCCCTGTAAACACGCCGGTTCCTCCGCGGATAACCAGGCTCTTGTCTCCATACATATCCCAACGAAATCCAACACGCGGAGCAAAGTATAGGGTGGCTTTTGGCCATTTGCCATCACTATAATGCGTGAGCCCTCCATTCTCATCATACAGCGGGAGTGCTGTGATCGCTGGATTTTCCAGCGGCTGCTCGGGATAAACAGGGCGATCCACGCGAAGACCAAGAGTCAGTTTAAAGTTGGGATTGACGTTGATGTCATCCTGGAAATAAACTCCCAATTGCCCCACTTTCAGGTTAGCAGAAAATACTGCATCTTGTCCGGGAACAAGTGAGTAGTTAATTGAAAACAATTTTGGAGGTCTGTTGTTTACAAAATCATCTAACGATCCGAACACATAATATCCTTGCGAGCCGGGCATGAACATGTTCCCCACTTTCTGATATTCGTAATTTATTCCGGCAGTCAGTGTGTGCTTGCCGGCGAAATAGTTAAAGTTGTCAGTGAACGTATAGATATTATTTATTACCTGGTTGTTGTTTCCATTGAAAGGTTCGTTTCCAAAACTCAGGTAATTATTTTTATTGGAATTAATGATGTCTGCGAATGGAAACGTCGGACCATTATGACCTTTGATCGAACTTATTTTTGTAATGGTTGCTAAAAATTGGTTACTGTATCTTTTATTGAAATTACTGTTTAACTCCAGTGACCCGGATTGTACTTTATCAACCACCTGGTAGTTTATGTTTTGAAAACCCATTGAGTTGGGACCAAACCTGCCGGGCGGTGGCGTGTAAACGATGATGCTGCTTTGTCCACTTGCCCCGTTGATACCTCCACTGGCACTGATCATTGCATCACCGGTATTTTGGAAGTCGCTGAACTTGGCGGTTACTTTATGCTTTATACTGATATTCCAGTCAACCTTGGCAAGGATCTTATGATTATCGCTGGTAAAATTGGGGAAGTTATCAAAGGCACCAGGGTCAAAACTGTATTTACTATTTAGGTACGACGACAACGCACTCAATGAATCAATGGGAACATTGGAAACAGTTCCGTTTCCGGAACCGCCTTTAGGTACATAAGTAACACCCGGGAAATTTGCCTTTTCAATTTCGCCGTTCACAAAAAAGAACAATTTGTTTTTTATGATCGGACCTCCAAGAGTAGCGCCGTATATTTTATTGCTTGTTGCGGGAGGACTTGGCAATTTTGTACCGGCGATATTTGTTCCGTTATAGCTTTGGTTACGATACGAACCATACACGCTTCCATGAAAAGTATTGGTTCCACTTTTTGTAATAGCAGTAACACTAGCACCGGTAAAACCGGATTGTTTTACATCAAATGGTGAAAGATTCACAGAGATTTCCTGGAAAGCGTCAAGCGAAATGGGATTTCCCCCACCCGGTAAAAGATCAGATGATAAACCGAAATTATTATTGAGATTGGCTCCATCAACCGTCACGTTATTCATTCTGTTGTCCCTTCCCGCAAAGCTGGTACCATTGGCCTGCGGAGTGACGCGTGTGAAGTCAGTAATGCTGCGGGTGATCGTCGGTAACGTGGAAAGTTGCCTGCTGTTAATATTTGTGCTCATTCCCATCCTGTCCACAGCAGCCTTGCGGGAACGGGTAGTGACGATCACCGATTCGAGGATTTGGGAGCTCTGATTTAAAGTAGCATTCACATGATAGGGCTGGCCCAATTCCAGGATTATATTTTCGAGAGTAAAGGTCTCTTGCCCGGCAAACGTGATCTTAAGTGAATATGGGCCCCCGGCACGCATGTTCGGGATGTTGAACACACCGTCTTTTCCTGCGATGGTGGTATAGGTGGTTCCTGATGGCGTATGAACAGCCGTCACGCTGGCGCCTGTAAGTGCCTGGCCATTATTGTCTTTTACAACACCACTCATTTCACTCGTGGTGACCTGCGAAAATGAAAAAAGGCTTGCTGAAATGAAAGTAAGCAGAATAGTTAATCTCTTAAGCATAAGTAATTTAGTTTTCGTTGCAAAGAAATGGAATATTCCAAAATTAACTCCAGTCAAATATTAACAATTCGTTACTGGAATTTAGACCTATTTGAAGACAACAAAAAAAAATACTTGCTGCTTGCAAATGTTGCCTTTTTGTTAGCACCCATTATTGCGTTTTGTAATTTTATTTTACTTTTTAAGGCAACGTATTTTCCTTTTCTCGCCGATTAAGAATGTAGCTTCAGTTCATTTAATCGACGATTTGCACCTTGATAAATGTTGATTTAACTTTGTAAAAAATATTTCTATGCTTGATTCGATTGAGTCTGCGATTGAAGATATTAAAGCAGGAAAATTGGTGATTGTTGTTGACGATGACGACAGGGAGGATGAAGGTGATTTTATTACGGCCGCCCGCAATATAACTCCTGAAGTGATCAACTTTATGACAAAGCATGGTCGTGGCCTGATCTGCGTGCCATTGCTTGATGATCGTTGTAACGAATTAGGATTGGAATTGATGGTAAATAATAATACGGCTTTACACGAGACAGCTTTTACGGTTTCGGTTGACCTGTTGGGTCACGGTTGTACGACCGGAATTTCCGCGCACGACAGGGCCAGAACAATACAGGCGCTGATCGATCCTGCGACAAAACCTGAAGACTTGGGAAGACCCGGCCATATTTTCCCGTTAAGGGCGAAAAGAGGTGGGGTTCTCAGGAGAGCAGGGCACACTGAGGCTGCTATCGACCTTGCGAGACTCGCTGGTTTCGAGCCTGCGGGTGTGTTGGTTGAAATTATGAATGATGATGGCTCCATGGCAAGATTACCACAATTAGAAAAAGTGGCGGAGAAATTTGATTTTAAGTTGATCTCAATAAAGGATCTTATTGAATACAGGGTGAAAAGAGATTCATTGATCGAAGAAATTGTGAGCGTTGATATGCCTACAAAATATGGTCATTTTAAACTGATCGCTTTCCAGGAGAAAAATACGACCAATGAACATCTCGCTCTTGTAAAGGGTAGCTGGGAAAAAGATGAACCTGTATTAGTTCGTGTTCACTCATCATGTTTTACAGGCGACATGCTTGGATCACTTCGTTGTGATTGTGGAGATCAGTTGCATACGGCTATGAGAATGGTGGAAAAAGAAGGAAAAGGAGCCATACTTTATATGAGCCAGGAAGGCCGCGGCATTGGCTTGCTGAATAAACTAAAAGCCTACCGCTTGCAGGAACAGGGAATGGATACTGTTGAAGCAAATCTCCATCTCGGTTTTCAAATGGACCAGCGCGACTACGGAGTAGGTGCGCAAATTCTGAGACACCTAGGAATTACAAAACTTCGTTTGATAAGTAACAATCCCAAAAAACGTGTTGGCCTTATTGGTTACGGGTTGGAAATAGTGGAAAATGTTCCGGTCGAGGTTCATCCAAATCCTCACAATGAACGATACCTCCAAACAAAAAGAGATAAATTAGGTCACGAAATTTTGGATGACGAGTAAATTTTTTGTGATCACCCAACCTGTTCGTCAGTTAGAACCCTTCGAATTTTGTGGTTGCTGAATAGGAGTTGATTGAACAGCAGGAGCCGGTGTTGGACTTTGCTTTTTTTGTTTCTTCTTTCCGCGAAACAGGTCACCGATATGATCAACTTCCTTACGATAACCAAGGCCTCCTCCGATTCTTGTAGTAATCGTCGAAGTACTGGTGCTGGTATTTCCCGTGATAAAGTCCAGGTTTTGACGATAAAAGAAAGTGGCGCGGATCGTTCCCTTGTCATTGATCAGCCATTCGGTAGTCACGTCAGGCAAAAACTGGAACTTTTGCGCGACCTGGGTTTGAGATGCATTGAAAGGTATGTCCAATGTACTTCCTGCCGTAATGACCAAACGGTTATTAAAAATTGCACGGCTCACCGTAAGATTTACGTTGCCAGTATTGATTTTAAAATCGTCGCTGCTGGTTGATGTTACAAGATTTCTATTATAAACAGAACCAGTCAGGCTCACCTTTAATTTATCATCCTTAAAAATCTGGGCAAGTATGTTGCTGAATTGTTTATTCAGCTCATTAAAAAGTAAACTGCTGATGGTATTGTAAGCAAGTTCATTGATTGCGCTGGGGATGCCACCGGAAGCTGTTGCAGCAGTAGCCGAAGTTGTATTGCCGGGGCTGCCAACGGGTGAAAAACTATTGAACACGATAAGATAGGTTACTTGTTTGTTCAATTCAATTGGATTGTTTTCGATTTGCGTCAGGTTTTGCGCGAGAACAGGGTCGCTGATTGTGATACTCGATGATGGAAAATCGAGTTTGAAATCAAATTTTGGTTGTAAAAGTTTACCCGACATCGTTACGATCACATTCACATTTTCTCTTGTGGTTTGTGCGCGCCCTTCAACACCGGAAATTGAACTGGCAAGGGGAGCAAAGCTTACATTTTCGGCCGTGTACTGGGCATCGAAATGAATCGTGGCATCATTTGGATCGCCATTCCATCTTATAAAATTGTCGGAACCCTTTCTCAATTCAAAAGGACGTTTGAAAAAAGACTGGAAAGTAAAAAGATAACTTCCGTCTTCGATATCAAAGTTTCCCTTGAGAGCAAGCGGTTCGCCGGTGGCACTATGAATATTTAGTGTACCACGGCCTCTGCCTTTTACCACATCACCCGTGGTTTCGTCGAGTATCACCTCAACTGTTGTATGAGGGTCGGCAGTCAGATCAATATCAAAGGTCATTTTTTTGTTCGACGCTACGGCCTGCGAGTCGCTCATTTTATAGCCGTGTGTTCGCTCAACTAAAAACTCCGCCAATTCAGAAGCCTTGCTCCGGGTGGGCGGGATGATGATATGCGAACTGTCTGTTTCGGATGATTTTGCATCAACAGTCATGTAGAGATCATCGTCAGATCCGACAAGGATCATGGAACCTGTACCGACTGCGTGACCATAGAAACTTGAGTTGTCGGCCGCTGTTGTATTTAACAATGTTATTGGCTTACCATCAATCCTTGCATCAAGGTCAAAATTCATATTCTTCCATGAATCATGATATATTGTCCCCGACAACGTAGCGGTGCCATTGGTAAGGGTGTCAAGCAATTTTATATTTCCAAGATCCAATTCATGTTCTCTCAATTCAATGTCCGTATCCTGTATTTTATAAAATACTTCCGTGAATTTTAATTTTAAACCTGCATCGTGCAGATGCGCTTTTCCGACATAATTGAGAGAATTGAGATTGCCTTTGATATCTAGTTTTCCGGTGGCGTAACCCTGCATATCTGAAAACAAACTTCCGAGGAAACTTTCAAGGAATTTGAGCTGGTATTCTTTTGTTTCAACCGCAATCAGGTTGTCGTCATGATCACCCGCCAGGTAGATATTGGCTGTAACGTTTACCCTGTGAGCCGGGTCCGGGTTAGTCGCAACAAATTTCAGGTTACCATCTCTCTGGTTGTCGTAAACGATCCTATTTATATTTAACTCGCCGATCGAATCACCATTGTAGCGGAAAAACTCAGTTTTAAAATCACCTGTCGCAATCATCTTTGCCCCTGGGTTTTCAATCTTTCCTTTGCCTGACAGCAAACCCTCCAACCTGTCTTTGGGAATGAAATAAGGCGATATGTCCCCGATATTTACATTTGCAAGATCGATCAGCAAATCATTCCAGTTGCCTTCATCCGAAGGAACCGTTTGTAATTTTATTTGCTGGTTACTTTCATGAAGGACGACTTCGCCACTTGCAGTTGTGTTGCTGCGGAAACTTAATTCGCCTCCCTTATCAATCGTCCATGTTTTCGAATTCAAAACAAAAGACGAAGTGTCGAAATTAATTTTTACACCATCGCTAAAGGTAATGACGCTTGCATTTAGGTTGGCCTTGCTCACGGCCTGGGTGGATGCCGTTGATATTCTAATTTGTGAGGAATCATTTTGGGCAACCACACTGAAACTGGTATTCGGTAAACTAAGACTGTCGTTCACGGCTATGTTTTGAATGCTGCCGTTGAGGCTTAGCTGTGAGAGAGAACCTTTCCCGTGAATATCAGTATTACTGAAACCAAGATTGCCATACTTGAATTGCGGCACTACCGCGGTAAGTTCCAGTTGATTTTCCGCCAGGTCAAGCGAACCTTCAATTTTGCTATCATTGAATCCTTTCAAATTTTTATCGAACATCTGCACAAGGTCATCTACCTGTCGCGTTACTAAATTGAACTTAAAGTTCTGCCGTGATATCACCTGTGAAGGCGGTTTTATATAGGAAGGGTAGTATTTGTTCAGGAATAATTGAATGGCATTGGGGAGGTCGGCTATTTGAAAATCACCCGTGATATTTCCATCAAATTCATTTGAATTAACAGACAGCGTTCTTATTCCATTGATGTAGTCGGAGTGTAAGATCAACGAATCAAAAGTCAGTCGGCGGTCGTTCCTCACCAGGTTGGCCTGGGTAATACGAGCGGTACCTAAAAAGTTGTCGACATTGTTCCCGGTAAAATTCAGGTTGAACTTACCGCTGAAATTGACTTTGTCACTTGTAAAATTTAAGGGCTGCAGATTTGCACGCTCAACATCGGCTACAAAGTCGAATTGTGATTGAGGGCCGTTTATATTTACCAATCCATTCAGCGTTGCCTGCAGATTCGAATCTTTTGCCGAGAAAAATCCGTTGAATAATTGTTTTTCCAATTTCCCGTTAGTGACTATGTTATGATACCTGTAACCTTTGAACTCAAGTTCCTTAATGTTTGCTTTCAGGTCTGCAGAAAGTGTATTGACAGAAAATCCGTGTCCGTGTACAACGCCTGAAAACGAAATAAGGCCGACATCAGAGCTGTGAATAAATTTCCCGAGCTGAAAGCTGCTCGTCGCGATGTTACCTGAATAGATAGGATCTTTGCCCTCTGGCAATTTCATGTTTAGGTCACTTTTGACGGTGCCGAGATTAGTGTTGATAACACCAAAGGTTACAAAGTCATGAATAAAACCCGTGAAGCTGCCCTTGAAATGAATGTTGCCGAGACTTGCAAGATCCGGCTCCTTAATGTTTTTTGCAGCCGGCACAAATCTTACCACATCCGCATAATTTGTTCTTGTATCATTTGATTTAAAGTCAATGAAAGTTTGGTTGATGTCCGGTAACCCCGATAATACAACGTCTCCGTTTAGGTAAGTACTGCTTCCCGCATTTATGATTAACCCTCGCCCTGAAATGTCTGAAACGGTCCCCGATATCTTACCAGTAACGCTGATATTTTTCTTCCAGCTCCGCAGCTCGGGTGCGAAATAGGCAATATCATCGCTGCTAATTTGGGAGTCATTGAAATCTGCCTCCATCTTTACTTTGTGGAGGAAGTCGGACAGGTCGTCCATATCGTCATAGCTCATCGAGAAACTCTTTCTCACGATACTGTTGTTCGTGCGCAGGTCAAGATCATTGAAAAACGTTCCCTGCGGATCGATCTTCACATCAGACTTCATGGATTTTACGATCAATCCACTTCTCTCCTTAGTAGTTAGAACCATTTTTGCAGAAAAAGTATCCTTGTCAAGTTGAAGGTTATGAAACTGGGCATTGATGTTTGCAAAATCAACATTCTGTGGATCGAAGTAACCAGGTTCAGATTGGCTGTCCCGTTTTCCATTCTTAAAACTTCC
>DASYSW010000037.1:0-6337 GCA_036002905.1 Chitinophagaceae bacterium | reverse complement strand
TGCCTTCCCTTTGGCAAATACATAAGCACGTCCATCGATGGAGCTTCAGCGCCGCTGGTGAAATAAATCGTTACCTGTTTGCGAATGGCTTTGCCTCTGAGTGCATTTGAGTCAACATCAAAAATTTTGAACCGCATATTTTTTGGTTTGCCGGTTCCGATAGCTATCGGGATTCGGCCATAAACATTGTCGGCAAATAATTTCAACATCGCGGGGCGCTGTTGCTGCATCCACTCCTTTGCTGTTGTGATACGCCTTCCGTCTTTCAATTGCAGCGCATCAGGCAACGTGTATAGAGGAATTTTTGATTCGTCGTAGTTGATAGAACTGTCCTGGGCGGACAGCCGAATGTTTGCTAAAAGCAGGATTAGAGGAAGTGAAGTAGCAATGCATCGAAAGTATTGCATGAAGAGTTTTTTGATCAGTTGAATGTACGAAAGATTACAAAAGCCGTCCGTTATAGCAATCAGTCCCGTTACACAACTTCTTTACCTTCTTTCTTTTGTTTGCCCAAAAGAAAGAAGCAAAGAAAAGGGCAGGCAAATCCAATTGCTCCGCTGGATTTGCCATTGCTAACGTACAAGTTCCCTACCTACACTTTTTTATAATCATTTGGTTAGCTACTTTCTTTTAAAATGTTTCCTCACTTTACTTAGCGCCAGTATTTAGATGTTGCGGCGCGAATTGGAAATACTGCGGGCGCTATCCCATGCGTTGCTTTTCGCTTCCGAAGGCAGTTTGATTGCGCTTAGGGAAGCTGCAACACGCCGACTCCATGAGCCTCTAAGACGCAAGCGAATCTAATAGTCAGACGATAGCTGTTTTTCAAATTCCTCAACCTGAGTATTCTGCTTCCCACAAGCCAAACTGGTTAGATATTTGGGGTTTTGTGAAAAGTGAAGAAATTAATAATTATAACGGGTTTAATTCTCCTCATTGCCTGTGCCGGATTTTTGTATTTAAAAAAAGATGTTTTAAAAGTTCCGGATTTTAAACCCGATAACTCTAAAGCATCGTCCAGCTTGGACTTGCGGCCATCAATTATTGCAAAATTGCAGCAACTGATAAAAGATGCATCACAAGGGCTATACATTTTATCCATCGGGAAATTAGAAACCGACGTGCTCGCATCAAAACTGGACGTAATCGACGGAACGATATCCATTGATACAACTGCCATGCAGCAACTCGATCAGTTAAAATTGCTGCCGGATGATGTGTTCCAAATAAAATTCCATTCCCTTCATATCGACGGCATCGGCATCGGGGACCTGCTGCATAAAAAGACGATTGACATCACCGGCGCATCCCTCAATGATCCGGTGATTCACATTTATCATAAAGCCCGATCCTACAATAAAGAAGAACATAAAAAAAATGACAGCCTGACACTGTACCAGCGGCTAATGGGACAAATGGACAAGATCGCGATTAACTCGATCAATATTACACATGGCACACTGATCATTCATGATGAGGAACAACCTAAAAGCCTTACGAAATTTAATGGCATTACCATACGAATGAATGACATTCTGATTGATTCTTCCACGCAATATGACGCAAGGCGCTTCCTGTTTGCCAAACATGCTGTGCTTGAAACGCGCAACTATACTTTTCCCACGCCAGACAGCTTGTATTACGTGAGGCTTGGCAAAATAAGTCTTACGGGAGAAAAGCATGAGGTGACGGTACTCAATGCGCAATTGCAGCATCGCGGTAGCCGGCAGGAGTTTGAAAAAAAATTGCACGGGAGGGATGAAATGTATGACGTTACTTTGCCCAGGGTGGTACTGCATAATGTGAACTGGTGGCTGCTGGTGAACAGGGAAAAAATAGTTGCCGCCAAAACAGATATCTACGGAGGAAGTGTGTCCGTATTCTCCGATCTATCAATACCACTAGGTGCTAAAAAACCGATGAACCATTTTCCGCATCAGCTGGTGATGATGATCCCTGTTCCAGTGTTGGTTTCTGAATTAAATTTTCACGGGCTCAAATTGGTTCTCCGACAATACAACCCGGAAACAAGATCAACTGGTATGGTAACGTGCACCAACATTAACGGCGCCGCAAGGCACATTACTAATATTCCCGATGAAATCAGGAGAGTGCCTTACACCTCATTAACAGCAAACGCTTTGTTTATGAACAAGGTGCCCCTGACAGTACGATTTAAATTCAACCTGGCGAACTACCAAAGCGGACAATTTTCTGTAGATGTGAACATGGACACATTGAATAAAATCACGATTAATCCTATTGCAGAACCGCTCGGCCGCTTTACGGTGAAGAACGGACAAATGCAGGAAGGTACTGCCCACGTGGAAGGAGATAATTTTAACCTGCATGGCACTGTTGAAATATTTTACACCGATCTTCATATCACACCGTTAAAATCTGACAGCACACACGGAGGGCTTAAAAAAAATCACCTGAAAAGTTTTTTTGCTAACACCCTACTTATCAAAAATGAAAATCCGCCTGGAAATGATCTGAGACAACCGACAGTTACCGTTGGTCGTGACCACCATCAAAACTTTGTGGCGTATATCTGGACGGCTATACTTACCGGACTTTGTAAAACAATAGGGATACCGGTGAAGCTGGTGGTGAAAAGTAAATGAGGTGCAAGGGTGGCTTTGTCTCCAAAAACATAACTGGCGCAACGTTGTGCCCTCTTTAGGACACAAAGGACCAACAGATCACAATGGACAACGAAATTCTTCCTTTACGCGAAACTATTTTTTATTTGAAGTAAGTTATAGAGTAGGCGCGGACACTAAACCGCATGGCCAGATTGCCTTCAAATAATAAAAAACCCCTGCAGGCAGCAGAGGTTTTTATCAAACAGATTTTATTTCGCAGGCCTCTTGTACTGGCTGTAAAAATTTATTTTGCCGTCCTTTATCCCGTTTATATCGTGGTAGTAGGCTGAATCAACCTTCCCGGTCTTATATGTATCAACTTCTTTGTACCAGGTAAGAATAGCAGCATCTTTCTTGTTCGGTTCATATAATTTTTTCCATACTTCCATGGTGATGGCAACCGAACTCAAGCTGTCCCGGTATTTAGTCCAAATCTTCATCAAGTCAGCCTTTGTACCATTAAAACGATCACCAGTATTAAAATCAACCTGGACACTGTCACTCATCGAATTTGCCAAATTGCTGATATTGCCATCAGACCAGTCCTTGTAAGTCATCAATACCATTTTCAGATCATCATCCGAAACATTGTCGGTAAAAGTGGTGGAGTAAGAAGCGGTGTAAGGCAGGTCAGTCATGGTAGTTTTAGCAGTAGTATCAGTACTGGTTGGTGCCGATTCAGTTTTACTGTTGTTGCATGAGAATAAAAACAAGGCGAAGCACAGACACAAAAAAGTTCTTTTCATAATAATTGTTTTAAGTTAAAATTGTTTTAAGTCCAATAAAGAATGGTAGCTATCAAAAGGGAAGTAAAGTCGATGGGTTTGACGGAAGGTAGTCTTTATTTAGAGAAAGGAAGGAATTAAGATTATTTTAGCCGGCTCATAATTCTTTTCACCATCAAAATCGGCCGTGCTTTCCCCGCCCGTACCGAACGATACCTTCGGGCGGATTTGTTACTTTCTTTGCACAAGCAAGGAAAGTAGATAACTAACGCAATGTCCTAAAAACTATTCGCCAAACTTTCTATCAACTCCTCTGCAAACCCCTGTTTTCTTAAAAGCTCCTTGTACCTGGGATCCTTTTTTGCGCTTTTGTATTGAGGATATTCAAAAAAGTATGAGATGGGTCCGACCTTTTTATCAACTGCGCGGTTAGCGTAATCAAAGGCTTTATCAAAATTTCCTAAAGCAAACCAAACCGCAGAGATTTCAGGGTCTATGACAGAGCCAGGTTCCTGTTGCTGTCTTTGTTCCATTTTGCGGATCACTTCCAATGCATTTTCTTCTTGTCCCAGGTGAGCATAGGCAAAGCCTAAACCGATCAATCCTTTCAACGGATGGTTGGTGAGACGATGCACTTCTTTGAAAAATGTCAGGGCCGTCTCCCAATCACCTTTCAAACCAGTAGCCCATCCTTTCAGTTCAATGCTGATGCGCATGGTTGGATTCAGGTCAAGCATTTTGTCTGCCTGTACAATGGCTTCATCATATCGCCCTGCAAACAGGTACATGTTACCTAGCGTTTGACTGATCACAGGCGACAGCGGGTCAATTTTTTCTGCTTCTTCCAGCATTTCCACTGCTTTTAGCTTTTGTCCCATCGTCAAATAATAATAGCCAAGCAATTGGTACGCATCGATGGCGCTGGGATTAAGCTGCAGAGCTTTTTGTAATTCATCAAATGCCTCTTTCCATTTCCAGTCGTAAAATAAATAAGCACTTCCTTTTGCGAGATGACCTTCAGGGATGCTATCGTCGATCAGCAACGTTTTGTCTGCATAGCGGTGCACAATCTCAAAAGCTTTTTCAGGTAAAATCTGACCCGTAACACCGAGGGCGCTGTAAGCCGCTGCAGCCCTGGCATATGGCTGCGCATAGTTTGGTTCAAGTGCGATCGCTTCTTCAAAACATTCGATCGCTTTACGCGAATCAGCCGGCGTTAGTTTATTTAAATAATGAAGGCCTCTCAAATATTGAGTGTAGGCTGCTACATTCGTAACAGGTGCTTTGACGAGATGTTCAGGTTCGGTCGCATGCATTTTACCCAACTTGCCGGCGATGATACCGCTGATCTCATCCTGCACTTCAAAAATATCAGTAAGGTTGCGATCATAAGTCTCGCTCCAGATATGATAACCATCTGTCGCATTGATCAACTGCGCAGTGATGCGAACGCGATTACCCGATTTGCGGACACTGCCTTCCAATACCCGGTCGACATTTAATTGTATGGCAATATCACGGACGTCGGTATTTTTTCCTTTAAATGCAAAAACCGAAGTGCGCGATGTGACCTGCAGGCCATCGATTTTTGTCAAAGCGTTTAACAATTCTTCTGTAATGCCGTCGCTGAAATATTCGTTGTCGGGATCGGTGCTCATGTTGACAAAGGGTAGTACGGCCAATCTGTTATTGGGTTGTTTTGTTTTCCCTCTCAACTCATCCCGGCGCGGCACAGAAATTCCAGTATTCGCTATTGCAAAAATGCGAACAGGCAACGTTACATTTTTCAATTCGAAATAACCCATCTCACGGGTCTCGATATTTTTTTGATTCCTGACCTCATCGTATACTTTTTCCGAGATGAAAATTCCGCCAGGAACTGCTAAGGATTCAATTCGTGAAGCAAGGTTAACGCCATCACCATAGACAGATTCATCTTCTATCGCTACATCACCCGTATGAATGCCGATGCGTAATGACACCTTTGGTTCTTGTTGTAATTGTTGTTGAATATTGATCGCACTCTCTACGCAATCAAGAGCACTACCGAAAATACTTAGCGAGCCATCGCCATAATATTGCACCACTTTTCCATTGAAACGGCTAATGGTAGTTTCAAGAACTTCTTTCAGCCGCTTGCGTTTACCACGGGCAAGCTCTTCATTCTCCTGCATGAGGGCGGTATAACCCACCATGTCTGCAAATAATATTGCGGCAAGTTGTCGCATCATTCAAAGGTAAAGAACCAAGATTTAGCAGATTGTGTGGGAGGGGACAATTATGCAGCCAGTTTTTTATGCAACATTGCCCAGCCTTAAAGGCTCGGCAATGGTTATCAAACAAACATTGGCTTTAGCCAAATTGTTTAAATCCATAGTTGTTGATAAAGTCAGAGTATTCTTCTTCAAAGGTCTTCTTTCGATGATGTGTTGCCTGATTGTCTATGTAAGCTCTCACCGAGCCCAGTTGAGACTCACCTACTGACACAGCCCAGTATTCGTCCTGCCATTCCAGCTTGCTTGAATTAAAACATGATTTGTTGTTGAACCAATACGAGGATTCACCCTTTATCAATTGAGCTATTTTTTCAAGAGTTTGCCCGGAACCTAATGACACCAGGCAATGCAAATGATCATCATATCCATTGACACGATCCAGGTAGATTTTCTTAACCACTGCATTCTGTTTGATGTGTTCCAATAATGGATATCTGAATTTGTCAATTAAAACCGGCTCTCGATTTTTTGTTGACCAGACATAATGGATCCACACTCTGATGTAGGGCATGAGATTTTTTTTTTGAAAGTAAAAGAGGAGTTGGGCTAAAGCCCGGGAATTTTACAGTTGTTTTTCTGTTTTCCTCGCGCTAAAGCGCGAGTCAATTACGCTAAAGCGCGAGTCAATTACGCTAAAGCGCGAGTCAATTACGCTAAAGCGCGAGTCAATTACGCTAAAGCGCGAGTC
>DASYSW010000036.1:0-11033 GCA_036002905.1 Chitinophagaceae bacterium | reverse complement strand
ATTCGCGAAGATCAATTTCTATCCATGTGGGGATATCGAATTCAATGATCTCGTCGACAGCAGGGATACTATTGTTAAAATAAAATGAAGTAAGATACTTCACATCGTTATAGGTCTCTTTATAACTATAGCTGCAACCTTTTCCTTTTTCTTCCAGGGGAAATTTTACAACACAAAGTTTTGTATCATCAAAAAAAATATCGTCCCGGCTATATGCGCCGCATTGGCGTTGAATGAGGATCTCTTTGCCTTTCGAATTAACAGCCTTGACGTTGTCTACAGAGATCTGCTGGTTGTAAAACAATCCATCTTCATATTTTACATAGTCCTTTACCGGGACCAGCGTAACCTCTGTCGCAACGAAGGCCTTGACCTTTGCTTCACCGGGTGCAGCATCTTTATTCAACATGAAATTCACGACTTCTTTATGCTGTACCGCAATGACGTCTTCTTTTGGAAATTCACTCTTTAATGAACTCACTTTGTCTGCATAATCCATTTGGGCTGTGACAGTATAAGAGGAAGCGATCAACAGGCATGAAGAAATGACGGGGCGGATCGGGTGAAGGTTCATAACTCGCAAATTTGCTTGCTCCCTAAAGTATTAAATTTTCCATCATCGTCACAGAAATGAAACGAGATTTTTGGCAAGAATTAAGATATCTCACTCTTTCATCATCTCTTTGATAACCGCTTCAATTTCTTCAGCATTGGGTTTGCTAAAATAATCGCCGTCACTACCGTAAGCAGGTCTGTGTGCCTCAGCAGCGATCGTTCTTGGTGCTACATCGAGGTAACGATAGCCGCCCTGTTCTTCCATAACCTTGTTGAACATGAAGGCAGCGGCACCGCCAGGTACATCTTCATCTATAAAAATGATGCGATTGGTCCTTTTTAGAGACTCTACAATTTTATGATGAATGTCGAAGGGAAGTAATGTTTGCACATCGATGATTTCGCAGCTGATATCGAAAGCTTCGAGCATGTCGGCCGCATTTTGTACAATGCGCAATGTTGAACCATAAGAAACAATTGTGATATCAGTACCATGCCTGACAACCTCGGGAATACCCAGGGGAACGGTAAATTCCAATAGGTTGTCGGGAAGTTTTTCTTTTAACCGATAACCATTCAGGCATTCGATCATGATGGCAGGGTCATTACTGTTTAGTAAAGTGTTGTACATCCCGATTGCCTGCACCATATTCCGCGGCACGCAGACATACATTCCGCGCAAAGAATTTATCACCATTCCCATTGGAGACCCGCTGTGCCAGATGCCTTCAAGCCGATGTCCCCTCGTCCTCACGATCACCGGGCAACTTTGCTGTCCAAACGTTCTGTAATGAAGTGTCGCCGCGTCGTCGCTCAAAGGCTCCAATCCATACAATAAATAATCGAGGTATTGTATTTCCGCAATAGGCCGCAAGCCACGCATGGCAAGACCAATGCCTTGTCCCATTATGGTCAACTCACGAATCCCCGTATCCGAAACTCTTCCTTCCCCATATTTCAATTGTAGTCCGCTGAAACCCTGATTTACATCTCCGATCTGTCCCACGTCTTCACCAAAGGCAAGTAGTTTGGGGTTTTGTGCAAAAGCTTCATCAAAATAGCGGTTCAATACTTCAAAGCCATTTAGTGTTGGAGCATCATCAGCAAATTGCGCCTTTATTTCTTCAACCTTCAATGCACTTTTCGGCCCTTCATTATACAAGTGCGTATTGTAAATCTCTCTATTCTCATTGAGAAGATCATTGTAGTAGTCCCTTGTCCAATAAGCCGCATCATGATCGGCCGCCAGGTCAAGGGCGGCATTTAGAGTCTTTAAAACATCACGCCGCAGAGGCTCGTGATTGCTTACCAGTTCAGAAGATAATTTTACCAGCTGCGAAGCTTGTCCCGGGAGGCTCTTCGCAAGATTATTGATCAGTTCAACGGCCTGCGCCACCTGTTTTCTGATCGGGCCTAAGTATTTTTCCCATGCCTTCGCCCTACTTTCACGGACAAATTCTTTTGAATGTTGTTCAAGGTCATTAAGCTCATCGTCCGAGGCCAACATATTCTCCAGTATCCATTCGCGCATTTTTTTGATCCCATCCCACTCTCTTTCCCAATCCAAACGTTCTGAAGGTTTATAACGCTCGTGACTACCCGAGGTTGAATGTCCCTGGGGTTGGGTCATCTCCTCAACATGAAAGAGGACAGGTACATGCGTTTCCCTTGTGATGCGGACACCTTCTTCAAACTTTTCACACATGCCCGCATAATCCCATCCTTTGACAGCATAAATGTGAATTCCGTTTGTCCCTTCTTCTTTTAGCATGCCCATGAGCGCCTGGGAGATCGAGGACTTGGCGGTTTGATATTTTTTGGGAACCGAAATTCCATATCCATCATCCCAAACAAAAACGGCCATCGGCACCTGCATTACTGCAGCGGCGTTTATTGTTTCCCAAAAATGGCCTTCAGAAGTAGAGGCATCTCCCACCGTTACAAAACAAACCTCATTACCATTGTCAGAAAGGTCTCTGAATTGTTTTAATTCTTCGATTGTGCGGAAAGATTTTGAAGCGAGAGCGAGTCCGAGTGCCCTTGGCATTTGCCCGCCGGTCGGTGCTATGTCAGAAGAAATGTTTTTTCGGTTGGCAAGGTCAAGCCATTCTCCATTCTCATCGACGAATGGCGTAGCGAAATGTGCATTCATTTGGCGGCCGGCACTAAAAGGATCGTTATTGACATCGGGATCAGCAAATAGTTGGGAAAAGAATTGTTCAACTGTGGCAAGACCTGTCGCGAACATAAATGTCTGGTCCCGGTAATAGCCACTGCGGAAATCACCGTTTTGAAAGAACTTTGCCATGGCAACCTGGGCCAGCTCTTTGCCATCTCCAAAAATGCCGAATTTGGCTTTCCCTGTAAGTACCTCTTTCCGGGCCACCAGGCTGACCTCCCGGCTGATACAGGCGATTTTGTAATCACTTAACACCTCTCCACGAAACCTATCAAATGATAGCTTCTCATTGACCAGCGTGGCAGAGGTTTGATTTTCCATACGGGCAAAAATAGGGATATTAAATCCTGTTAAAAAATACTGAATTTGCATGCATCCATTCTATGAGGTTTGGCATCTTTGGTTTAATTTTACTGCCTTAAAGCCGTAATCATGAAAAAATTAGCCGCTATTATTTTCTTTATTGGGATAGCATGGATAGCGGGCGCGCAGACCGAGGCCCTGAAAACGGATGCTCTGCAATTAAAAGAGCTCGAACACGATTTCGGAATGATCCCCCAGGGTAAGCCCGTAACGTATATATTCGAGATCATCAATACCGGCACTACGCCTTTGAAGCTGGATAATGTCCAGGCAAGCTGCGGATGTACGACACCGGAGTGGAACCACGAAGCAATACCGGCAGGCTCCGCAGATAAGATTAAGGTTGGTTATAATGCAGCCAATGAAGGAGGGTTTGATAAATACATCACTATCACCTACAATGGAAATCTAACAAAACAACTTCATATCAAAGGCACCGTGTGGAAAGCTCCGGCTGGAGCCGCACCGGCTAACGCCTCTGTTCAAATTTTAAAACAACAAAATCAGTAAAAAATGAAACGAATTTTTTTAGCAGTAACTGTACTACTATTCGGCGCAGCAGTCATGGCGCAAACAAAGCCTGATGATGTAGCTAAGGTAAATACCGAGAAATATGATTTCGGAAAAATAAAACAATCGGTACCGGTCGTTACCTATTTTGAAATTAAAAACATCAGTGACAAACCATTGGTGGTTGAAAATACGTGGGGTTCCTGTGGCTGCACTACTCCCGAAAAAATTGAAAAGCCTATTGCACCCGGTGAAACGGCTAAATTAAAAGTCAACTACAATGCAGCAGCCCTTGGAGCTTTTTCCAAAGATGTTTACATCAAGTTTGCTGGGGTTGAAACTCCAAAGGATGTAAAGATCACCGGCGAAACTCTCGATGCTGCAGCTTATGATGAATATGTAAAGACAAAGGCTGATAAGCCAAAATCAAAAGGCTAATAAAATTCTCTCTTATATACCAGACCCTTTCCGAAATGAAAGGGTTTTTTATTTTGGTTACTTGCTGCTGTTGTTGCTTGTTGCGGTCAGTCAGTTGTTGACTGAAGGAACCATCTCCTTGATTTCAAAAATGCCACAGATTGGGGCTCACCTCTGCAAAATCTGTGTAATCTGTGCGCAATAAATAGGTAAAAAATTACCCATCTCAATCGGGAGGCTTATCGCACCCGTTAAGATTTAAAGATTTCGTCACACCGTCTCAGCAGTAGTTTTCCCCAAATTTTTGAAAAATTTGTACTGGCATGAATTTTTAGTAGTTACTCCAAACTGATTTTATGGATGAAAACACGCTTGCCAACCAACAACCCTCGCCCGCGGAGGATACAAATAGTTTCTCACAGTATCTGTCGTTTCGTTTTTACAGGGAAAATCTTGACCACTTTAAGGACAGAACACAAGATTCGATCAACAATTTCTTAAAAACGGTATCAGAAATTGAAGATGAGTTTTTGAATACATTGAAGGCTCAGCGCACGAAAAATTGGCAAATGCACGATTTGGGTTTTGAAAATGAGGCTGGCATATACATGGAAGAAAATTATTGATCTAACCTATAAACTCTAAATAACTCTTTCGCTATTGTTGGTGTTTTTTGTTCCATTGGGGTCTCGCGACCCCGATGGTTTTTTATTAAAACCTCACCGCTTCTTTTATTAATTTTGCCCGACAGAAATGCCATCATGGAAGCCTACGGTAAAATACTACTGATCGCGATGCCAGCTTTTCTACTCCTTGTCCTCTTTGAAAAGTTCTGGGGCTGGTACAAAGGCAATGACACAGTGCGCAACATGGATATGATCAGCAGCCTTAGCAGCGGAGTTACCAATGTTACAAAAGATGTACTTGGACTTAGTATATCCATTCTAACGTATGGATGGTTGGTCAATAGAGTCGCCCTTGTTCATTTTGAAACCTCAGCCTGGACGTATGTGATTGCCTTTATTGCTTTGGACTTTGCCGGGTATTGGATTCATCGCTGGAGTCATCACATAAATGTTTTCTGGAATCTTCACGTCATTCATCACAGCAGCGAGGAATTTAATCTCGCCTGTGCTTTGCGTCAGAGTATTTCTGAGCTTGTAAAAGTGTTTGCCTTTTTGCTATTGCCGGCGGCTTTGATGGGTGTCCCCGCGCAGGTCATTGCAGTGGTGGCTCCCATACAGCTATTTGCCCAATTCTGGTATCACACAAGACATATCAGGAAAATGGGAATTCTTGAAAAGATCATCGTTACGCCATCACATCACCGCGTTCATCACGCCATCAATAAAGAATACCTGGATAAAAATCTTTCACAGATATTCATTTTCTGGGATAAATTATTTGGCACTTACCAGGAAGAACTGGCCGATGTGCCGCCTGTGTATGGAATTACAAGACCTGCACAAACCTGGAACCCCATCAAAATAAATTTTCAGCATTTATGGCTGTTGATGCGGGATGCATGGCGAACAAAAAGTTGGAAGGAGAAATTTACACTTTGGTTCAAGCCCACCGGTTATCGCCCGGCTGATGTTACAGAAAAATACCCGGTATATAAGATAGACGACGTTTATCATTTTAATAAATATGCTCCTAAAACTTCTGGCGCATTGCAGATTTGGAGCTGGGTACAAATCGTTTTTGTCCTGCTCTCAATTAGTTATCTCTTTGGCAACATTGCTGTCATCAATAGCATAGACGGAAGCTTCATCTATTTATACGGAGTGTTTGTTTTTTTAAGTGTATACGCATTTACAGAGTTAATGGACCGGAATCCTTATGCGATCTTCTGGGAAGCTCTAAAAAATATTCTCGCTCTGTCAACAATTTTCTTCTATGGTGACTGGTTTGGTGCATCGCAATATATTTCCTGGATCAATTATGCCTTGATTGCTTATTTTATTACAGCAACAATAGTGTGTGTGTGGTTTGTTTATCTTCATGCGAAAGAAGACAGGCAGCTATCAAAAGTTGTGTCAGTGTAAATCTGTGCAATTGGTGAGTAACTACTACTAAGTATTTGGCTCACTGATTCCACGGAGAGATTATGTGAAAATCTTAAGCCAATCGATCCTTATTTAATTGATCATTCACTGTCCTCCAAATGCCCAATGGGTTTTCATTCTTCAATTCATCAGGCAACAAACTGTTGGGCCAATTCTGGTAACTAATGGGCCTTGCGAATCTCTTTATCCCATCAGCACCTACAGAAGTAAAACGTGAATCAGTTGTTGCAGGAAACGGACCGCCATGTTGCATACTTAAACAAACTTCCACCCCGGTAGGCACACCGTTTAAAATAAAGCGTCCGCAAATATTTTTTACCAATTCAACCAATTCACCGTGACTTATTATATCATTTTCCGTTGCCATCAGGGTCGCGGTCAACTGGCCTTCGATATGCTTTGTCACATCGATCATTTCATCATCATTCTTACACCGGATAACAATGGAATAAGGGCCAAACACTTCCAGGTGAAGAACCGGGTTATTGATGAATGCCTGCGCTGTCGCTGATGCAACGGTGGGAGCACCCTGGTTTAGCAAAGGTTCCGTTTCGGAAGTGCCAACAGTTTCAACACTCTCCTGAGATAAAGCATTTGCCCTCCTCTCCACATAATTTTTGAAAATTCCCGGATGCAACATCTCACCCGGGGAAGTCCTTTTAATTTCTTCACCGAGCGTTTGAATAAATGTTTCGAGGTCGTCATTGTCAATACCAATAATCAACCCGGGATTCGTGCAAAATTGTCCCACGCCGAGAGTGATCGAACCTGCATAAAGTTTTGCAACGTCACCAGGAGATTGTTCTAATTTTTCAGGTAGCAAAAAAACAGGGTTGATGCTACTCATTTCAGCAAAAACAGGTATTGGTTCTTTTCGCTGATTCGCCCAGTCGAATAATTGTTTACCTCCCAAAAATGAGCCTGTAAATCCAACAGCTTTTGTGAATGGATGTTTTATCAAGGTCTCTCCTACTTCGTTACCCGCACCATGTATATGAGCAAAAATTCCGGCAGGCATGTTGGAATTCTCAGCTGCCTTTAAAATCGCGTTGGCAACCATTTCACTGGTGCGCGCATGTGCCGGATGTGCTTTTACAATCACGGGACATCCTGCTGCAAATGCACAAGCAGTGTCACCACCTGCGGTCGAATATGCAAAAGGAAAATTTGCTGCCCCAAAGACAACAACAGGTCCCAGAGGAATCAGCATTTTGCGCAGATCAGGTTTCGGAGGAGTACGGTCGGGAATTGCAGTATCGATTCTTAACTCCAGCCAATCACCCCTCTCACAGGCATTTGCATAACTGTTCAATTGAAAAACCGTTCTCGCTTTTTCGTTTTTCAATCTCGCCTCAGGCAAATGAGTTTCCTCGCCAGCCGTTTTCAACAACTCGTCGCCCAAATTTTCCAGCTCTTTTGCAACAGCATGCATAAAATCGGTCCGCTGCTTCAATGAATATTTTCGGTACGCATGAAAAGCCTGCCATGCTTTTTCCATTACCTCATTGATCTCTTCTGTGGTCGCATCATTATACATAAAACGAAAATAAAATTTAAACCAATTAATTTTTTTCAAGGATCAATACCCAGTCATTTTCTACCCCTGTGGTTGGAGATACAAAATCCATGATCGTTTCTTTTTTTACTTGGGTGACACTTTCCGTTTTTCCAATCCGCGGGTCAAACCACGATATCCTGATACTATCGCCTTCAATAAACGATGTATTCACTGCAATTTTCTTGCCCACTGGCAAATAGACCATCGCATATTTATTATTCTTATCTCTGAAGGCAGCTATGTACTCACCTTTCTCCCCCTGCCCTTGTGCGATGATCGATTGATCAGGAATGCGACCCAACGTTGAATGGGATTCAATTAATCTCTTTAAATAACCAACCTGGAAAGCACCAGGTCTGTTAATGGCGTCTGTCCAGTAACGATCGGCGTGATTGACTGTATCTTCTCTTGCACTCAGGAATTGCCAAACGGCATGATGACCATATGTGACACCACATGCACCTGAGAACACCGAACGATAAGTTTGTTTGCGCACATCATAGTCGCGAAAATATCCATTGGCTGAATCCCATTTAGGCCAGGGATTTACCGGGTGATCTTCATAATTTGGCTCTGCGTCCAAAGTGGGTTTAGTTGGAGTCAAACTGCGATCATGTTCGATCATTTTCCAAACCTCCACGTCATGGCCGCTGCCATGACCGCTTTGCATAGTATTGATCGAAAGCCATTCTTCATTGTGTATATATTCCGATGTGGAGTGACCTCCCCATGTGTGATAAGTAAAAATTGCTTTTCCATTCACTCCTTCTGTGATTCCCCTGGCCATCGCCCTCCAAACAGGACGATAATCGAGCGAGTCTGTCATCGGCGGCCGATCGCCTCCTAGTATCCAAATGATGTTTGGATAATTCTTATAGCGATCGCCCAACCATTTGCCATACGTGTACGCATTACTTTCGTTGAAGATAACAGGACCTTCACCCCAGAGCTTCGTCACTTTATCACCCCAGGTTGGTAATAAACCCATGACCATATTTTTTTCCCGCGCCAACTGCACCGTATAATCAACCAGTTCAAAATATTTTTCATTTGGCCTTGCCGGATCCAGGTCTTTTAAGGGAACTTGTCCATATTGGTTCGGTCTTTTTAGGCCATTGAACTCGGCAAGGATGACAGCCTGTATAACATTAAAGCCCTTTGCTCTCCGGTTTTCCAGATAGATATTTATTTCCTCTTTTGTTAAACGGTGAAACAATTCCCAACCTGTATCGCCGAGCCAAAAAAAGGGAAGACCATCTTCAAATTGCAAGTAATGCCCGTCGGCTGTCACTTTTAGGCGACCGTGTTTCCATATTGACTGACTGTTTACCGCAAAACAAAGAAGGGAGAAAATGACAGAGAAAAAAAAGTTACGCATAAGCAGCAGACTTGTTTTTCGTAAGTACACTTTGCGGCAAAGAGGGTCGCGCGGCAATTCCATCAGCGATGATCTTTAATATTCGTTTTCGTTCCTCTCCTTCCAGCACCAATCGCGGTGCACGAACATGTTCCGTCCCGAGGCCGGTTTGCGCCTGCGCAAATTTTATATACTGCACGAGTTTCGGATGAATGTCCAGCTCCAGCAATGGCATAAACCAGCGATAAATAGCCGTCGCTTCGTCAATTTTCCCCGACCGGGTTAATTCATAAACAGCTACTGTTTCAATTGGAAATGCATTTACAAGACCTGCTACCCAACCATCAGCACCAAGCAATAGTTCTTCCATGGCGATTGTATCGACTCCGCAAAGAATTTTAAACCGATCACCGAAACGATTCTTCATTCTTGTTACGTTGCTCACATCTCTTGTACTTTCTTTGACTGCGTTTATGTTTTTATACTCAGCCAGCGCTGCAAACATATCAAGCGTCACCTCGATCTTATAGTCGACAGGATTGTTGTAGATCATGATGGGAAGATCAGTAGAGCGGGCAACAGTTTTAAAATACTCTACAGTTTCCCTGTCATCAGCCTTGTAGCGCATCGGCGGGAGTAACATTAGTCCCTGCACGTTCCATTGCTTAGCCAGGGCAGCCTGTTGCAATGCATCTTTTGTGGACGCTTCGGCAATATTTAAGATCACCGGTATCCTGCTCCCGATTTTTTTCAATGCAAAATTTATAAGCTCTTCTTTTTCTGAAATGCTTAAGGTACTGGTCTCTCCTAATGAACCACCAATAATGACTCCGTGCACACCCGCATCCACTTGTGCGTGTAAATTCTTTTCAAACATTGGCAGGTCTAATCCATCATTTGAGGCAAACGGTGTTGTGAGAGCAGGGAAAACTCCTTTCCATTCCATGATTAAAACATTTATTTCAAAAGTATTTAAAATTTAATTAGCGCGTTCTAATCGGGAATCATGAACGATCCAAGACATACAAGTCAATTAAGGTCATTCTTGTATTACTTATATGCCTTGTATGGTTAATTTTGCCGCTAACCAAAATTAACTCTATGTACGCAGGCAAACTCAAACTACTGGTTCTTGTTCTTGTGATGTCGTCGCCCTGGTTCAATATGAACGCTCAAAACAAAAAAGATGAACTATTCACGATTGAGAATTATTACAAAGTAAAATGGGGATATGCAGATGAATTTATTGATCTCTGGAAAACAAACCACTATCCCCTATTGAAAAAAGCGCAGGAGAAAGGTGATATCCTAAGTGTAAAAGCGGAAAAGCCAATGCTCCATAGTGGAGAAGATACACGCTGGGATTTTAAGGTCACCATCACTTTTAAGAATGCAGCACTTGCATTTGATCCGAATCTCACGACTCCGTATAAATCCCAGCTATATCCTGACCAGGATAAATTGAAAAAAGACGAACAACACCGATTTGAATTATTAATCGCGCATTGGGATGTGATGGTGGAGGGCGTTGATTTGAAATAATGATCGTGAGACGTAAGCCGTCACACGTGAGTTTCAATTCAACTCACGACTCACGATTCACGCATTTCCACCCGCTGTCCACTCTCCATGGATCGATAGATCGCTTCAATGATCTTCATATCCTGTCTCCCCATTTCGCCGGGAACAGGTGTGGGTCGTTTATTAATGATGGCAAGAGCAAAGTCATCCATTTGTGCCGCCTGTTGGCTGATGGGTCTGATATCCATTTTTCCATCAGAGGTTTTTCCTTTAAGCCCCCCATAAGAAAAAGAAGGAGCAATTTCAAACCAGCCTTTCTCTGCCTCAACACGCAAATGGTTTCCATATTGAGAATAACTGCAACTGCATTCGGCGACCACCCCATTCGCATATTCCATTGTCCACGTTAATGATTCTTCAATGGACGCGAATTTCTGCCTGTCTTTCTTTGGACCTTCGGTAGCATCAACGGCGATCGGTTCCAGGTTGGTGATATAACGTCCT
>DASYSW010000035.1:0-4664 GCA_036002905.1 Chitinophagaceae bacterium | reverse complement strand
CCATAATGATTGTTGATCTCTTTTACTACTGCCAGTGGCAATTGATTGAATAAAACATTTCTTGCCGTGCCGAGCAGCTCACCGTCACTGCTGAAGTAGGCAATGATACGGGAATCGCTTAGGATAAAGCTTGCGGAAATAACATCCTTGCCTTCCGTCCATTTTACATTTGTTGCGCCGTTAAATTCTTTTTGAAATGTTGCTTCTGCAGGATTGCCTCCTGGCTTCGCTCCTACAAATGCTGTTGCAGTAATCACTGTAAGTATTGCTGAGAATACTATAATCGATTTTTTCATGGCTTAAGGTTTAATGATTAAGTAATTTTTGACCTTATTTATTTGACGATCTAAAGCTATTATATGTTACAGCGTTTGTCAAGTGAATTTGGATTGGTGGAGACTGTTGTTAATGTAATTAACGAATGAGTTAAGAATATAGAATATAGACGTTAGAATGTAGAATAAAACGTTCGTTTATGATACAAAAGACCGTCCGGTTTTGATACGTTCGGTTGAACTGGTTTAAAAGAGAAACCCCGCCTCACCATGGTGAGAGCGGGGTTATTTTTACCACACACCAAAACTAAGGTTTTATGCTTTCTTGCTTTTTTGATAAACTGACCAATCGCTGCCATCTCCTGATTTCAAAATAATTTTTGTATCGGCAGTTTCGAGAGTAACGTAATAACTTGTCCCATCATTGTTCGCAACTTCAAACAGATCAGAGATCCAATAATTATTGTACGTTCTCTTTAAACTTGTTTGCAAGCTAAGAGGCAATTGCAATGAAGAAATGTTACGGGTAACTGCCAGGAAATTCCCCTGCATATTATAATAAGCAAAGAGTTTTTGATCGTTGAGTGAAAATGTTACCTTATAAAAATTGTCACCAACAGTCCAGGCTGCTTCGGTTGCGCCGGCAAATTCCTTATTAAAGGCATTTAAAGCCTGTTTGTTAATTGCTTCCTCGCCTGTATAAGCGAAACTTGTACCTATTGTAAGCACCAGTGCCAGCATCATCATAATCTTTTTCATAATTGATAATTTTTGTGGTTTATGTCGTTTTTCATTTGTTTGAAATGTATGACGCACCAAAGATATTTTAGGTTACACCCCATGTCAATTGATTTATGACTAATGGTGCAGTGTGTTAACTGGTGTTAACAGAAGGAAGGACTTGTAACCGCTCGACCTTTCTAATGGCCATTCATCTGACCTATGTGCGGTTTCAGAACAAAAAATATTTTTTTCTTTAAAAAAGACTTTGGAGTTTCAATTATTATTTAGATATTTGTCTAAATATACAAACGTCGAATTATTAACATGAACATAATATTCAAAGCACTTAATGATCCTACCCGCCGTGCCATCCTTGAATTGCTTCAGCAAAAGGATATGACCGCCGGCGAAATAGCCGATAAGTTTCATATTTCCTTTCCGAGCATTTCACACCACCTTGACCTGCTAAAACAAGCAAACCTTGTAGTCGCCGAAAAGGAAGGACAATTTGTCTATTACTCTTTGAACACAACCGTGGTCGATGAAATTCTGAAATGGTTTCTTCAATTCAAATCAAAAAAGAAATAAAAATATGAGAAAGCACACCTGGCTTCGGTGGACATTTGTTTTTGTTATCAATCTTATTCCCTGGATATACCTGTTAAGTATATGGAACGGTTTGCCAGAGAGGATCCCGGTGCATTTTGGTATAGATGGCACACCCGACAAATATGGTGAACGCAATACCATCTTTTTTATCCCGGCCACCTGTACGGTTGTTTCAATACTGGTGTACCTGCTGTTAACAAATATTTATAAGTTGGATCCAAAAGGATGGGTCGCCAAACAACCAGGCATATTCTTAAAGATCGCGATGGTAATTGTGATTTTTGTGAGCTGCATCTCAATAATCGTTTTAAACTGGACGGCCAGGCAGCAAACGATCGGGCTGAATTTGCTTTTAGTAATGATGGGATTGCTGCTTGCCTATGTAGGGAATATTATGCATAGTATTAAGCCGAATTACTTTGCCGGATTCCGCTTGCCGTGGACCCTGGAGAATGAGGAAAACTGGAGGGCGACACATTTGCTTGGAAGTAAAATATGGTTTGCAGGAGGAATTTTGATCGCCATTCTCGCTTTATTTATTAAACCGTTCGTTATGTTTTTTGTGATGATGGGGATTGTCCTGATAATGTTGATCATCCCGGCAGTTTATTCATACCGGATGTTTGCGCGGTCAAAAGGCACCCGCAATAAATTATAAATAAGAGCACGGTGATGAAATAATTAATTTTATCAATGAAAAAAATCAATAGTAGCTATCAATTATCTGGCACACGCATATCTATCTTTTGGTCATGAAGAAATTTTAACAGGCAATCTCATCAGCGATTTTGTAAAAGGGAAGAAAAAATTCATCTATCCTGATGGGATTCAAAAGGGGATCACCCTTCATCGTGCCATTGACACATTTACGGACGATCATGAAGCCACCAAACTTGCTAAGGAAGTCTTTAGACCCGCTTATCGTTTATACAGCGGCGCCTTTATGGATGTCGTCTATGACCATTTCCTGGCCAATGATCCCAATGAATTTACTATCGAAAGTTTAAGAAATTTTTCAGAAAACGTTTATCAAATACTTGACCGTCATTTCGAATATTTGCCAGAGCGTTTTGCACGGATGGTCCCTTACATGAAGGAGCAAAACTGGCTATTCAATTATTCCATGATGCGGGGGACAGAAATGAGTTTTGGAGGTCTCGTGAGAAGGGCCCGCTATCTTAGGGAAAGTGAAACGGCCGTTTTGTTATTTGAAGAACACTATGAGACCCTTCATGAATACTACAAAGTATTCTTCCCTGATCTGAAATCATTCGCCCAAAGAATGTATGAAGACCTTTTAAAATTATGACCCAAATACAAGGCCCGGACTGATACCCGGAACCGTTTTTCGATGCAACCTCAAACAATTATTTTTGCTCTTTCATAAAAAATTCACCGTATGAAACAAATCACTCTGCTGGTCATTTTGGCCATTTCTTTGCTAGCTGGTAAATCCCAAAGCATTAATCTGCCACCCGTTGATAAATCGCCGATGGATATGTGTTATTATCCGACAAATTACCCTGTACTGAAGATCCAGGATAAGGTGACAGAGCCGGCTGTGGCAAGAGTTATTTATAGCCGGCCACAAAAAAATGGGCGTCTTATTTTTGGTGATCTTGTCGAATATGGAAAAGTTTGGCGCCTGGGGGCAAATGAGGCCACCGAAATAGAGTTGTTTAAAACCGTGAAGATCGGGGATAAGAAAGTAGAAAAGGGTCGGTACACGTTATATGCTATCCCGATGGAAGACAGCTGGACCATTATTTTGAATAGGGATAATGACACCTGGGGAGCATTTAAATATGATGAACAAAAAGACGTGTTGCGCACGACTGTGCCCGTACAAAAATTGAACGAGGCAGTGGAAGCAATGGCGATGACATTTGAAAAATCGGATTCGGGATGTAATTTGATCATAGCCTGGGATAACATCAAAGCCAGTCTGCCGATCAGTTTAAAATAAATTCAATGACTAAGCTTGCCTGTACTTTTTTTCTCTGTTGCTTTCTTTTTATCGCCTGCACAGGTGTTAATGAAAGGAACTCAGATCAAACAGAAAAGAAACCGGATACCGCGATTGTTCATACACCCGTCGCCAATCCTTACGCAACTATTGATATATCGCCGATGGACATGAGTTATTTTCCTGTGAACTACTCGCAGCTGAAAATGACGCACGATCTCAAGACACCCCCGATCATGCGGGTTATTTACAGCCGGCCGCACAGGCAGGGGCGCACCATTTTTGGCAACCTCCTTAAATATGGTGAGCGCTGGAGACTCGGTGCTAACGAAGCCAGCGAAATTGAATTCTTTCAAAATGTAACCATCCAGGATAAGAAGGTTAACGCCGGTCGCTATGTTATTTACTGTATTCCTTACCAGGACAAATGGACGATCATATTGAACAATGATCTTTATACATGGGGTCTGAAGATCGATTCCACAAAAGACGTCATGCAATTTGATATCCCGATCAAAAAGACCTCCATTGATTTTGAATATTTCACCATGGTGTTTCAGCCTCTTACCAATGGAGCTGAACTGGTAATGGCCTGGGATGATACCGAAGGGAGACTGCCGATCAATTTTTAGCCGGATATGGTGTCTGACGTCTCAAAGAGCGTCTGACACATAACTATATCTTCATTTTGAAAGTTTATTTGTTAGCGAGCATTTCGCACTATTTTCAGCTGCTGTTGTGTCACTCACTTGTACTATAACAAGTCTACTGAGCTTATTTCTTATTTGGAATTTGTTATTTGTATTTTGAACTTTAACCCATGTGTGGTATTGCCGGTATATTACAGGTTAACTCATTGTTTGATCAAGAGCACGTACAGAAAATGACCGATGTTCTTTCCCATCGCGGACCCGATGGCGAAGGGTTTTGGCAGAATAGTTCTGGCAGCGTTCTCTTTGGCCATCGCCGACTGGCCATCCTTGACCTAAGTGAAGCGGCTGCACAACCATTTCATTATTTGGATCGCTATACCATTCTTCATAACGGCGAGATCTATAATTACGTTGAACTGCGGGAGGAGCTAAAAAAGA
>DASYSW010000034.1:0-8419 GCA_036002905.1 Chitinophagaceae bacterium | reverse complement strand
TTTTAGAGACGAATATGGGTTTTCAATTGCCTCCGTAAATATTTTAACCGAAGATATGATTGGTGGTGTTGTGGATGGAAAAGTGATTCAATATGGATACCACGGGAAAATCGAGATGAACCAGGATATCCAAACTTCAATTAAATCATACGATATATCTTCAACAGTCGCAAAAAAATAAAAACTCAAAATAGAATTTTTATAAAATTATTTTCCTTTTTGCTATTTCAAGTTATTGCTATTTCATCAATCGCTCAAAATTGCAAAATTTTACCTGCTCATTTTTATAGTTATGAGCAAGCAATTTCTTGGGTCAAAAATGCTTCTTTTAAAATCAAAGAAGATGTAAATACCTCAAAAAGTTCTTGGATTAGATCGGCATCCTATTATAGCTGTGATGGAAAAGTAGGATACTTTATTTTCTCAACAGATAGCAAAGAATATATTCACGAGGGCATACCAGTTGAAATCTGGAATAAATTTAAAAATGCGGATTCATTTGGCAGCTACTATGACCATTACATTAGAAAGAAGTATAGATTTTATCTTTAAAATCAAGCAGTAAATTATATATATTTTCTTATAGATTCATCGACAAATCCTTGATTTGAATCCTGAAGATAATTGACAATCTCACATATTTGGAAATTCATTTTTTTAGCATAAAGTTTTTTAATATCACTTGCTAACAAACTGCCCTTACTTACAATAAGATGATGTTGCCCGATAAAAACAATATTGGTTCCAACAATTTCTCGTTCGACAATTGTCCCACTCCAAATACCTTTTACCTCAGCAATAATAAAATCGCGATATTTTGAAGGATCTGTATCGAGGGATCTAAAATTTCTTATTGGCAATTTTATAGCGTTTGAATTATTCAAAATATTCGAATATACAATGTAGTTTATTGAACAATCTGCCAACATATCCGCCTCTCTTGTAGGTTCCAATAAGTAGGAATTGTCATCAATACCATTTTTTTGTTTTAATAGATCATAGACTAAATGAGTGGTTTGCGGTGTCACCAGATATTTTGGATGGTGAATCGAGGTGGCGTAAAGCCAAAGATTGAATTCGGCTTTTATGAGTTCATTATAAAATAGATATTTTATTTCGCAGCTTGCTATATTCGTGTTTTTGGATATTTTGTAAATTTTGAATGCAATTAAGTCTGGAATTTCACGGGAAAAACGATCTAAACAACCATGTGTGAACTCTCCATGAAGTTCACCACCATTCATTCGTGATTGATGATTCAAGCGACTTATCGCTTGCGGATTGTTAGATCCTGTTTTGGAAATGAGTTCCCGATAGCAATTGTGCACTTGCTCAGCTAAATTGGACTCATACATTTCAAAAATTGGTGAGGGCAGAATACCCATTCTATTTAGCATGAATTGGTAACCTTTTGGATTTCTGGCATTGGAAGTGAAAATACCAATTCTAAAGAAATCTATTATTGTATTCCTTACGTGATGATTGAATAAAAATCCGCAGATACCCGCCCCTCTATTTGCAAAGAGAACCGTTTTGTCTTGATGAGTAAAAATCATCTGTTGGGTCCCAGGTATTAGAAATGATATTCCTGAGGCATCGTGGCAATAAAAAATCTTAACCTCTGTATCAATTTCATTTGAATCATTTTTATAACAATATTCCTTTACACTATATTGATTAACTAAACCGATCTTGGCTCCGAATACCTCTTTCATTGACGGAATTTGTAGACGATCAGTTAAACCACTAGTTTCTTTGTCGTCAAAATGAACTTCTAAAGGTATTTCTGAGCACCCAATATGAAATGTCAGACGATAAAGAGCGTCTAAAAAATTAAAATCGTGCTTTAAAAATAATTTTATTTTTGTTCCAGCCAGAATACCAATTGGTCTGAAAACTGTATAATCTTTAAATTCTTTAATACTAACCTCAAAGGCGACACCGTTAACTTTTTCCTTTCCAGCATTCATTGTCTTGTAGTACTCAAATGGTCCAGTTTCTATTTGTGCTTTATCCGCAACTGTAAAAACAGACCAGAAGCCAATTCCAAATCGAGCTAATGAGGAGTATTTTTCGTTTGTATATGACGGCTCAAAAGATCTACTATTGCCTACTGTTAGAAAATTATTTAAAATAATATTTCTTGACATCCCACACCCGTTGTCACTAATCGTTATGGACCTCTCCTTGGTATCAAAAAATAGATCAATTTTAGGTACGTAAATATCAGCCTCAGAAGAATGGAATTTTCGATAACGACACGCTTCTACCGAATTTTGCAACAATTCTCTTAATACTATTGCAGAATCGTTCGTCCATGTAGAATTGGAGGATATTAAGTCAATGATATTTTCTTTTTTAATTCGAATTCCAATTCTTATAAAATCGTGATCAGATATCGATAGTTCTCTAATGATCGAATCACTACGAATTTTTAGTCTTTTCATTTTAGACTGGAAATCAATGTCGTTATAACTACGCAACCAATTTTCAATCAGATCTATGGAATTGTGCGCCAAACTCAACGTATCAGGTTCAGTAAATGTTCCACTGAAAATAACCTTTCCGTCTTCACCAATTGCAACATTATCGCCAATACATACACTTTGCATATTATGGCGATAAGATAACAAGGCGTCTGGGTCATCATTATGTGCCAGCTTTCCCTTTAAAAGGTCTAATACACCCTCTACAACTCTGGTTTCGCTGAACTCCAATGAATCTGCAATACAAAATATACAAGCCAGTTGTTTAAGTTCAACTTCTTTTTCGCCTGCAGCATATCTACTGCCTAACTGAGAGTCAAGTTCATTAATGGATAAGTTATGAGATTCCATTAATTTATCCAGTATAGAGACTAAGCTTAGCGGCAATCCAATATTATCAACATTTTTTAAAATATAAGAGCCTCCTCTTTTAGAATGGTTTTCTCTTAGGAAAGTATGCAACTTGGTATTAGTACGCCAATCTCCATTACTAAGAATGCCCAGATCATTCAGAAGCGATTTTTCTTCATCTGGAAAGACCGCCATTCCTAAGTCATGCCCGTAAGCTGCACATATTAACAACAAAGATTCATCAGCGGAAAAGCTCAATGCTGTGGACTCAAAACATTCCTTATAAACTATTTGTTGGATTCGCAACAAGATTCGAAAACTGTGGTGAGCGTCGTGACGTGTGAATAAAGGAAATATTTCCTTTATTGTATCTAAAATTGGCGCAAGAGTTTCAACAAACTTTGAAGCAATTTTTGCGTAGTGTGGGTCAATACCATTTAAATATTGCCAAATCCTTGTATCCTTCAATTCATCAACCGGGTTACGAACCTGCATTTGTCAACTAAATTTTTGCGCCCATCTGAGTAAATTTTAAAGAAATTTAATATAATATTAATCGAACGTTTTATTTCTTTCAACAATGAACGCCGTGTAAAATCAAAGTACGTAAAATATAAGACTTTATTTACAAGAATTATTAATTTTGAGTTTGGCTTAAGGGAATTTAATTTTTTTTGTTTGGAACTATTATTATTCGCGTGCTATACTTGTTTAATACGCCTTATCCTTCGATATAAATATGTTCCTCATGATAGGCAAGGTTATCTTCATCTAATTTATGATCAACATGTAGATTTAATTTGCCTTTGAGTCCTACCAAGTGAAGGTTTTTCCCAATTGAAAAAATTCCCTTATCAAACATAACATGATGATTAGGGCATAAGCAGATGATGTTAGTTGATTTGTCTTTGCCATTGTGAGGTTTTCCGAGAGGTCTTATATGTGCTCCTTCTGCATATGCAACTCCACGAACAGATATCTCTATTCCACATACCTGACACTTATATTCATATAGTTCCTTAATCTCACGGGACAATTTGGTATCTCTTACAGTTCTTAAGAAAGTTACTTGACTCTTTCCCGGATCATCTGAACCGCTGGAGAATGTCTTTATTGGATCACCTGGTTTAGTATTGAATGGTTCAATTTTTTCAAGTCTATACCGGCAAATCATAAAACCGTCTTTACCTTTTTCTTCGAAATGGTCAGCTACACGGTACAATCCTCCATACCTATACCCCGATTTAGGGCTAAAATTTGACTTTAACTTATATCCTCGAGTTACACGAATAGGTAGTCCATGCATCTCACTTACGAGAAGTGCTTTGTTACCTGGAGCATCCCAACTCTGATCGCTTACCTGCTTTTTAGAATTGGGATCATTACCTCCATGACCGGTGTAAATTATTTGATCACCCAGATCAGAATCATCCACATAACCGCCATTCAGAACGACGGAGGACGCTCCGATTTCGGGATTTCCGTCAATCCCCGCCACCAGGGCCAAATGAATACCTGCCATCCTTAATGCCTTTCGATCCAGGAAAGAAGTCCCCTCTTCCACCCCTTCTATTCCTCCGAATGTATAATTGGCCATAGTACTGACTTGTTTATGAAAATCTAGCCTGCCAAATTACCACAGCACTCTCCCCTCACCAAATTCGTTAGCCTTTAACGTATTTCGTTATAATTGGAAACCACTTTTAACGAACATCGCGTATTTCCCCAGGCTATTTCACTAAAATGATGAAGGATTTTGACCTATTCTGATCGTTTTAACTGAAAAAGTGTTTCCTAAGGGCAAAATCATCACTGAATTAGTGGTTAGACATCACTAAATTAGTGAATAAACTATTGAAAATCAGCCAATTATATTTGGTAGACTGGAAAAACTTCATTACTTTTGTCCTTAAGGTTTAGGGGTCTTATATCCTGATAAGGCTATTAAAACTACATATTCGCTAATTCTGGGTTTCTGTACCTGCGAAAGCGAATTTTCTATTTTATGGATCTTCCAATTTTTTCACTCAAAACAAAAAATATTATGAAAAAACGATCTAACGGAATTACCCAAAGCGAAAAACTAACGCGTGAATTCACGGATAATCCGCAAACTGACAATTCTCAAATACCAATACCCGTTGTGGATATTGAAGGAGAGGAATGGAAAGCAATTTTAGGCACAGCCGACATTTACTTTGTTTCGAACAAAGGACGAATTAAAATGAAGACTTCAGTTCAAGAGGGAAAACATAATTTCATTTCAGTTAAGCCACTAGAAGCAATAGAAGGTAGGATAATGATAAAAATAAAGTACACACCAGGACTATACGAAAAGAAATTTGTGGATAGATTGGTTCTCGAACATTTTTATCCGATAATAAGCCCAAAAGACATGTTTGTCCTCCACAAGGATGGAGATCAAACGAATTGTTCAAGAGAAAATTTGAAATGGATTAATGTCTCCCCGGATGAAATCATATACTACCCTAAGTATGGAGGAATTTCATTTAAGGCAAAAACTAAAGCTGTGTAAGTTTTCTCCTACCCTTCCTACCCCTTAAAATCAAATACTTTGAAAATTCGGGTTTGTGTTAACCACGTTTTAACCAATAAAAAAAGGTCTTATAAAATATTGATAATCAACATAATATAAAACCTTCAGTTGCCCGACGAGGATTCGAACCTCGACAAACAGAATCAAAATCTGTCGTACTACCTTTATACTATCGGGCAATCGATCAGCAGGCCGCAAAAATAAGGCTTTTTAAAAAAATATGCGAAGGATTCTGAATATCCCCTTTGATCAATTTACTTCTACCAGGTAAAAATTCTTTTTCCCTTTCTGAACCAATATATATTTCCCATGCAGGAGAAGTTCTTTACTGATCATGAATTGTATATTATCCACTTTATTCCGGTTGATACTGATACCTCCGTTTTGTATCATTTTTCTGGCTTCTCCCTTGCTGGGAAGAATATCCGTTTCCGCCAGAAACCGTACCAGGTCTACTCCCTGCGCTAATTCAGCTATTTTGTAATTTGACTTTACGATTCCTTCCATTGCATGTAAATCTGATTCACTCAGGCTTTCCACCGGCCCTGATGCATGGAATAATTTTTCAGTCGTCGCGAGTGCCAGTTCATATTCCTGCTGACCGTGAATAAAAATGGTTACCTCTTTCGCGAGCGTTTTCTGGATCAGTCTTTCCGAAGGATTTAGCTGGTGTTTCACCTGCAACGCCTGAATTTCAGGATGACTCAGAAAAGTAAAAATCCGGATCCACTTTTCAGCATCCGCATCGGCGGCATTCAGCCAGAACTGGTAGAACTGATAAGGAGATGTTTTAGACGGATCAAGCCAGATATTTCCTTTCTCTGTTTTCCCGAATTTCCCGCCATCAGACTTTGTGATCAGGGGACATGTAAAGGCAAAAGCCTCTCCTCCCGTTTTCCTGCGAATCAATTCCGTGCCGGTAGTAATATTTCCCCACTGGTCACTACCGCCCATTTGAAGTTTACACTGTTGGTTTTTATACAACCAGTAAAAATCGTAACCCTGTACAAGCTGATAGGAAAATTCAGTGAAACTCATGCCGGTAGTGCCTTCCAGCCGCTTTTTTACGCTGTCTTTCGCCATCATGTAATTGACGGTAATATGTTTCCCGACATCCCGGATAAAATCAAGAAACCGGATCTCCCTGAACCAGTCAAAATTGTTCACCATCACGGCGGCATTGGGAATGGCTTGATCAAAATCAAGAAATTTCTCCAGCTGCCGGCGTACACCCTGGAGGTTATGATTCAATGTGGTTTCATCCAGCAGATTACGTTCTTCTGATTTCCCGCTGGGATCTCCGACCATACCGGTTGCACCACCGACGAGTGCAACTGGTTTATGACCTGCTTTTTGCAGGTGTACCAGGAGCAAAATGGGCACCAGGCTGCCAATATGCAGGCTGTCTGCTGTGGGGTCAAAACCTATATATCCGGAGGTCATTTCCTTTGAAAGTTGCTCCTCTGTACCGGGCATAATATCCTGAATCATGCCCCGCCATTTCAGTTCAGCGATTAGCGACATAATTTGTTCTGGGGAATTTTGGTAAAAGTAAGGGATATTCGCATCCTGAAAACGTCGCAATATTCTGAATAAAAACGCGTTAGAATAAGTTTATGGTATTGACTTCAGTAACCCGAAGAATCAGAACCTGCTGCGCCCCGCCCCTGCTGTTGCTGCTGTGTTTTTGCAACCGGTCCTATGGACAGTTTGCCAAGTATTCCAACGAATTTTTGAACATCGGTGCCGGTGCGCGCGGAATGTCTATGGGAAATGCCCAGGTTGCCTCTGTCACAGACGGAACCGGCGGTTACTGGAATCCGGCGGCTTTGGCCGACATCAGAACCAGTCCCCAGTTAAATTTGATGCATGCTGAATATTTCGCAGGAATCGGCAAATATGACTATGCCAGTCTTGCTATTCCATTGAAGGATAATAAAAGAACACTTGGACTTACCCTGTTGCGTTTTGCAGTAGATGATATTCCCAATACCGTGTTCCTGGTGCAACCGGACGGGAGCATTGATTTCAGCAATATCACCACCTTTTCGTCAGCAGACTACGCCTTTCTGATCTCTCTTGCCCAACAGGTGGACTGGTGGAAAGGTCGTAAAATGAATTTCGGCATCAATGCAAAAATTATTCACCGGCAGGCCGGTGATTTCACTACATCCTGGGGTTTTGGTTTTGATGCGGCCGCACAGGTGATCGGCGACCGGTGGAAACTCGGCATTGTGGTAAAGGACGTGACAACCACATTCAATGCCTGGTCGTATAATATAAGTCAGGAATGGCGGGAAGTGTTTTATGCCACTTCAAATGACATCCCTTCCAATTCAGTGGAATTAACCGCACCTCAGTTGATCCCGGGCTTCAGTTATAGTTTTCCAATCAACCAGAAAATAAACCTGTTGGCCGAAGTAGACTTTGACATCACGTTTGACGGGAAAAGGAATACGGTTATCAGTTCAAATCCGATCAGTGTCGACCCAAGGGTCGGATTGGAGTTATCCTATAATCATGCTTTTTTTGTGCGCGCCGGAATTAATAATTTTCAACAGACGCTGGACGACCGGGATACCACAAACCAGAAAAAAATCTGGATTTACCAGCCCTCGATTGGTGCCGGATTTAAAATCGGGGATGTGCAGATTGATTATGCATTTACGAACCTGGCCAATCAATCGAACCCTTTATACACAAATGTATTTTCGTTAAAAGTTGACCTGGTGGATATGAAGAAGAAGACTAATAAAAAATAGTACCGCCAAAGAAAACCGAACTGACTATGAGAAAATTTTTTACACTTTGTCTGATCCTGCTCGCCGGCAGCGCGATTGCGCAACCGTACAACAACGAGTGGATTGACTTCAGTAAAACATATTACAAATTTAAAGTAACTGCCGATGGCCTTTACCGAATCCCTGTTTCCGCGCTTGTCAGTGTCGGTTTAAATAACACAGATCCCAAAGATTTACAACTCTTCCGAAATGGTGTTGAAGTCCCGATTTATACATCAACAAAC
>DASYSW010000033.1:0-4149 GCA_036002905.1 Chitinophagaceae bacterium | reverse complement strand
TGTTATAATCCTCCATTCCCTTTTCAAAATCATCAACCATTTGTGAGGGTTCGAAAGAAACAAAATAATAAGCAGCGCCGCCTCCAATTTCCGGCAGGCTACCTTCAGAGGAAAGAAAAACCGGTTTGCCAAAAAACATAGCCTCTACCACGGGAGAACCAAAGCCCTCCGCAATAGAAGGAAAAAGAAAGGCCTCACAATTTTTATAGTACCACACCTTTTCATTTTCAGTCACGGGTCCGACGATGATCACCTTTTCCAAAACCCCCCATTTTTGAGCTTCTTCAATAATTGTGTGTTTATAATCAAATGTATCAAGACCAGCTATTACTAAATTGTATTGAGTCGATTTTATTATGGGCATCAGCACATGAAAGTTCTTCCTTGTTTGCAATAACCCGATCGTGAACAAAAAAGGTTTTTCCGGTATGGAGGAGGGAGTTTTTTCTTCAGGAACTTCATTCACCATAGCGCAGCCCGGGTATACAATGGATACAGGTTTTTTATCCATCGCGAGATATTGATTGGCTTGTTGAAGAGCCGTCTTTGAAATAGCAATGATATGGTCAGCCCTGTTAACCCGTTCCTGTATCAGCCGCAGGTAACGATTGTTGATCTTAACATTGCCAGGGCTCTCAACCATGAAATTAAGATCGTGAATGGTAAAGATGAATTTTGTTTTTTTATTGAAAGGCTTATACCATGATAAGGTAGTGGCTGCGTGCCATATATTGTATTTATCAGTATTAAAGCGATAAAACTTGTCGATGGACCTTTGGTTTACATAATTTATTTCACTACCAAAAAACCCAAATTTGTCCTGGGGCAGGTAATAAAATAAGTTCAGATCCCGGTGGTCAAATTTAAGAAGGCTCTTCCCCAGCTGATGACAATAGGTATACAACCCGTTATAAGGATTCTTTCCAATCCTGTGGAGGTCTACCAAAACATTCAACATGGTTATTTCTTGAGTTATGATCGTCACCTGCTAAGTTGTCATTTTTTTACGAACTTGTACGCAATTTGAGAAAAGAATATTTTTCCATATCAAATAACCTTTTTAAAGACTCTGTTGTTATAGTATGGACTGATTGAGTCATTGACTTTCACTGCTGTTTTGCTCAGAAAGATATAAGGGTTAAAAAGAAAAAGCAACTATGAGAATATTACTTCATTATTTGAAACCTCACAAATGGTTGGTAGCTCTCGTCCTTACCCTGGCTGCCATTAATATTGGTTTTTCCCTGGTTGATCCGATTCTTTTTGGTAAGCTGATAAACCTCGCCAATAAAAAGGTCAATAACCCCGAGGTCTATGATTGGAATCTTTTTTTTAATTCTTTTTCCTGGGATCACCCCGGCGTTTGGTTCATTGTTATTTGCTCGATAACTGTGGCGATGATCAGTCGTATCGCAAAGAATTTCCAGGATTATTTTCTAAATGTGGTGATACAAAAATTCGGCGCCAAGGTATTTACTGATGGCTTGCAGCATGCCATGAAATTACCCTATAGTGAGTTTGAAGATCAACGCAGTGGTGAGACGCTTTCAGTGTTGACCAAGGTTCGGGCAGACGTCGAAAAATTCATGACCAATTTTATCAATATTCTTTTTGGCGTTCTGGTGGGAGTGTTATTTGTGTTTATTTATGCTGCTATTTTTATTCATTGGAGCATACCCATCGCTTACCTCGTGGGTATCTTGTTACTCACATTCATTACCAGCCTCTTGAGCAAACGGATAAAAAGCATACAAAAAAACATCGTTAGCCAAACGACGGCATTGGCGGGTTCTACCACCGAATCGCTAAGAAATATTGAACTGGTGAAAAGCCTTGGACTTACCCGCCAGGAAGTAGAGCGGCTCAATAAGAATACTTATAAAATATTGGGACTGGAACTGGCAAAAGTAAAGCGGGTTCGCAGCATCAGTTTTATCCAGGGCACATTTGTCAACACACTGAGGCAAGTGATCCTGTTTATTTTAATGTGGCTTATTTTTCATAAATATATGGACGCCGGCCAGCTGGTGACCATGCAAATATTTTCATTTTTTGTTTTTGGACCCTTGCAGGAAATTGGCAATATTCTTCTTTCTTACAGGGAGGCGGAGGCATCCTTAAACAATTTTCACAATCTCATGCAGAAGGCCCCGGAAAAAGAACCGGCACACCCAAGACCTTTGGGAAACATCAAAACCCTTTCTTTTAAAGATGTTTCATTTCAACACCAAACGGCTGCACAAAAAGCGATCAACAATATAAGTTTTGATGTGAAGGTTGGCGAAACCGTTGCATTTGTGGGTCCGAGTGGAAGTGGTAAAACTACATTGATGAAATTATTGGTAGGCCTGTATCGTCCGCAGGAGGGCAAGATACTCTATAATGGGCTTGACGAAACAGAATTGCGATTTGATGATCTCAGGAACCAGATCGGTTTTGTAACACAGGATACAAATCTGTTTAGCGGCACTATCAAAGAAAATCTTTTGTTTGTCAACCCATCCGCTACCGATGAAGACCTGATGGTAGCTCTCAACCGGGCTTCTTGCCAGAATTTAATGTCAAGAGCCGAAAAAGGATTGGAAACAACTATTGGCGAGGGCGGCTTAAAATTATCAGGGGGTGAAAAGCAAAGACTATCAATTGCCAGGGCATTGCTTCGTAAGCCTAAGCTGTTGTTATTTGACGAAGCCACGTCCGCACTCGATTCATTGACCGAAGAAGAGATCACCGATACAATACGCGATATTTCCAGTGAAGGAACCCAGGTTACTATCCTGATCGCACACCGGCTTTCAACGATCATGCATGCTGACAGAATTTATGTACTGGAAAAGGGTGATGTGGTAGAAACAGGCAATCATGAAACCCTTCTTGATGAAAAGGGTTTATACTATGCCATGTGGCGCCAGCAAATCGGCGAGAGAAAGGCAAAAGTGGTCGCGGTTTAATCGTTGCCGGTTACCGGTTACTAGTTGCCGGTTATGCTTGCCGCAATTTTTCACTTTTTATATCTTAACATTCTAATTGATAACTGGAAACCGGTAACCGGTAACTTGCATCTATGAGTCTCCTCTCCATCCTCGGTCTTGGCAATGGAAAAATCAAAGAAGCCTTGCGTCGCGGCGCGATCATTATTGACATAAGAACAGCTTCAGAATTTGATCGTGGAAAAGTGCGCGACTCGATCAATATTCCCATCGACAGGATAAATATCAATCTCAAGCGCATTGTCCAGATGAAAGGACCGATCATTATTTGCTCAAACTCTGACTCAGAAAATGAACGAGTGATCGATGTGTTAAAAGCAAATGACGTGAAAGAGATCTATAATGGCGGCAGCTGGACACGACTTTGGAGAATCACGAAATCGTTATGAGCGGAATGTTATTTCTCACAGATTACACAGACTTTCGCAGATAAGGAATTACGATCTGTGTTCATCCGTGGAATCCGTGAGAACAAAACTGACTTGCCTCAAGCAGCACGAGTTCTCTCGTAAAATTGAAGTCGGCATCTTATAAGCAGAAGCCCCGTATAAAATTGCTCCAATGGCGTAAAAGAGATCTATAACGGCGGCAGTTGGACAAAGCGGTGGAGAATGACGAGATCGTTTTGAGTAATTTGCTTGCTCACAGATTACACGGATTTTCACTGATAAGGATTTAAAATCTGTGCACATCTGTGGAATGAGTGAGATAAAATGGAGTAGAGATTTGGCCTTACCCTGCGCCCTCAGGCAGCAGGACTTTTTCTCGTAAGAACCGCTCCTAGCATTTTATAAAGAGAAGCTAGAATAAATATCACTCCAAGGATCGCTACAATGGAAGAACCCGCCGGAAAATCATAGTGAAACGAAAAATTCAATCCAAAAAAACTGGCGAGCACACTAATGATCAAAGCAATAATGAAAACTGCAAGATTATTTTTTGTAAGCATGATTGCGGAAACTGCCGGAATGATCAGGAACGAAAACACGGGAATGACCCCGTTTATTTTAACGGCAAAGACGATGGCCAGGCCAATCGAGATATAAAATAGAAAATTCCAGATATTGAAGATCCCGATGAGATGGTTTTCGCCATTCTCGAATGATTTTGTTAATCCAAAAAACTTATTAAAAAAGACAAGTTGGAGCAATGCAATAAT
>DASYSW010000032.1:0-5217 GCA_036002905.1 Chitinophagaceae bacterium | reverse complement strand
CACGGTAATCTAAAAAAGAAGGAATGGCCTTATGATCCCGGATAAACTCACCTATCATCTTATCCAATACCATCGAAGTAATACCGGGTCTCAGGACCTTAGCCACCTCGGCAAGGGTCTTACTAACCAGCAATGCACTTTGCCGCATCAATTCTACTTCTGCTTTATTTTTAAGGATCATCATTCTGCAAATATCGCTATTAACTTCGCTAAATAAAAAACCCGGTGTGTATACTCACCAGGTCTAATTAATTTTTCTTCCCCAGTCCCACTTGTGGAAAAGGACTAACCATGAGGTCACATCTGCACCGACGTAGCAGTTTGCCGGCCCTGTATGCGACCACTCTTCATCAATCCATCATATTGGCGCATTAACAATTGTGTTTCTATCTGCTGCAGGGTATCCAGGATGACACCAACCATGATCAACAGTGAAGTGCCTCCAAAGAAAGTAGAGAAACCCTGGGTTACACCAAGCTTTTGTGCAATGCCCGGTAAAATACCGACCAACGCAAGCAATACGGCTCCCGGCAACGTGATCTTATCCATAATAGCACCTATAAAGTCCGTTGTTGGCTGCCCCGGCTTTACACCAGGAATAAATCCATTGTTCTGCTTGAGATTATCAGCAATTTGTTTAGGATTAAAGATGAGCGCAGTGTACAAAAATGTAAATCCTATCACTACCATCGAATAAATGACCATGTACCATCCATTTGAATGGTCGGTAAAAATAGTTTGAATACTGCTTTTTGTTTCGGTACTGGCGAGACTAGTGAGATTAAACAACGTTGGTAAGAACATGATGGCCTGCGCAAAGATGATGGGCATTACCCCCGCACTATTTACCTTGATCGGCAAAAATTGTCTTGCACCTCCGAATTGCCTGTTGCCGACAATTTGCTTCGCGTAGTTGACTGGAATTTTCCTCGTGCCCTGTATCAATAATATACATCCGAGAATAATAGCGATCAATACCGCTATCTCAATAATGAAGATCAAAATAAATCCAGGCCTTGTAGACTTTGCGGTAAACTCATTAATAAATGACTGCGGTAAACGACCGAGGATTCCGATCATGATGATGAGGGATGTACCGTTACCAAGACCACGGTCAGTAATTTTTTCACCCATCCACATGACAAACAAAGTTCCTGCAGTAAGAACAATCACAGTTGACAGCCAAAAATATCCTGCATAGCCCGGAAGAATGGCACCACCGTGTATTTGCCTTAAGTAAGCTACATAAGCCGAAGCCTGGACGGCCGTCACGGCCACTGTGAGGTACCGGGTATATTGATTAATCTTTTTTCTACCGCTATCACCTTCTTTCTGCATCTTCTGAAATTGGGGAACGAGTACGGTCATCAATTGCATAAAAATTGATGCAGAGATATAAGGCATAATTCCGAGTGCAAAAATAGAGGCCTGGCTAAAGGCTCCGCCGGAAAAAGCATTGATCAGGTCAAGGATACCGCCGGCATTTGATTTTTGGCTTTGTTGGATGTCGACCGCGTTAATGCCCGGCAGCACAATGTGCGTACCGATGCGATATATCAGGATTAATAAAAGAGTATACAGAATTTTGCTCCGCAATTCATCAATACTCCAAATATTTTTAAGTGTCTGAAATAATTTCTTCACGAGAGTTTATGGATTTATTTAAGACTAATTTTTTGTCGTGAAACATGAATCGTCAAACGTGAGAAGTTTTTTCAAGTTTGTGAACCATTCACGATTCACGTCTCACGTTTCACGGTCTCAGTCTCGCAATTTACAGAATTTAAATGACCATGACCGCTGACCCAATAACGCAGGGAGCTTACGACTTATTTCACAATCTCTACTGAGCCACCGGCCGCTTCGATCACAGACTTTGCTTTTCCACTTATAGCATTTACTTTAAAAGCAAGCTTTGCCTTTATTTCGCCGTTCCCTAAGATTTTCACTCGATCATTTTGGCTTATCAAACCGTTAACGTAAAGATTTTCCAAAGAAAATTCTTTGATTCCGTATTTCTCGGCCAAATGATCAACTTGCCCTACGTTGAAAACTTTGTATTCAACGCGGAGAACGTTGTTAAACCCGCGCTTTGGAATACGACGTTGAATGGGCATCTGGCCCCCTTCATGTGCCATTTTTCTTTTATAACCGGTACGGCTCTGCTGACCTTTTGTTCCTTTTGTTGAAGTCCCACCATGACCGGAACCATCGCCGCGACCAATTCGTTTTTCCTTGTGAGTTGCGCCTTTTGCAGGTCTTAATTCATGTAGTTTCATTTCGTTTGATTTTGTACTCAGCGGGGAATCACCCCTCGCAAAAGAAAACTTCAAATATCTCCAAAGGAGTCCTTCGGACAAATCCCAAATCTCAAATCAACATTCTCTTCGGAACTTGTGATTTATTTTTTGTGATTTACGTTTATATCTCTTCCACCTTTACTAAGTGTTCCACTTTACGAACCATACCCAGTATTTGTGGAGTTGCCTCTACTTCTTTAGCAGCATTTGCTTTATTCAAACCAAGAGCTCTTAGCGTCTGTTTCTGACGTTCTGGCCTGTCTATCGGACTTTTTACTAACGTTATTTTTATCTTTTTCATACCCCTATCCCCTGAAGGGAAATTTTGAAATTTAAAATTGTCGAATATTGTTTCTGCAGTTGCAGTGTGCGACGCAACGGAAGCTCAAAAAGAAGCCGATGCTGGCATCACAATTATCAACTAACATCTAAAAGAACTTATCATCCGAGGAAAGTGTCTCCGACCTAAGTTCCCCCTTCAGGGGGACAGGGGGCCCTATCCATTAAACACTTTCTTCAAACCAATGCTCCTGGTTTTAGCAACGGAGATCGGTTCACGCAGCATGGCTAATGCTTTAAAGGTTGCCTTCACCACATTGTGCGGGTTGGCAGAACCCAATGATTTAGCCAATACGTTATGAACACCGGCACTTTCCAGTACAGCACGCATGCTACCCCCGGCAATTACACCGGTACCGGCAGCAGCAGGTTTGATTAATACCTTCGCCGCACCTTCTTTCGCCCATTGGTCATGAGGAATGGTTCCATGCATTACCGGTACCTTAATGAGATTTTTCTTTGCGTCTTCAATACCTTTTGTAATTGCTTCCTGCACTTCTTTCGCCTTTCCCAGTCCATGTCCTACTACACCGTTTTCATTCCCCACCACAACAAGAGCAGAAAAACTAAATGCGCGACCACCCTTTGTAGTTTTCACCACACGGTTGATACCAACGACTTTCTCTTTTAACTCGAGATCGCCTGGTTTAACTCTGTTTAAAGTAACTTTTGACATATTTAATTTTGAAATTTTGAAATTGGGGTATTTTGAAATTTCCCAATTTCCAAATTAAACAATTTCCCAACTTAAAACTGTAAGCCTCCTTCACGCGCCCCGTCCGCTACTGCTTTCACACGACCGTGATATAAATAACCACCACGATCAAATCTTACTTCTTTCAATCCAAGCTCAGTTGCTTTTCTTGCGATCGCAGCTCCAACTAACTTGCTTTTTTCTGTCTTTGTTCCCTTTTGTGCAACAATGTCTTTATCTTTTGATGAAGCAGAAGCCAGCGTTTCGCCCTTACTATCATCTATTAATTGAACATAGATCTCGCTGTTGCTTCTGAACACAGAAAGACGCGGCGTTTTTGTAGTACCCTCGCCAACTTTTCTGCGGATTTTGTAGCGAATGTTCTGCCTTCTTTGTGATTTAACTTTCGGATTCATAAACTTGTTTCTTGTTACTAGTCACTTGTTACTTTTTTTTGCAGCCTGTTTGGGATCCCGGTAACTAGCAACCAGTACCCAACAACCAGCAACTACTTGCCCGCTGCCTTACCAGCTTTCTTACGAACTACTTCACCCACATAGCGAACACCTTTTCCTTTGTAAGGTTCAGGTTTGCGCAAGCCCCTGATCTTTGCCGCTACTTGTCCAAGTAACTGGCGATCGATACCTTCCAAGGCGATCGTTGGGTTCTGTCCTTTCTCCTGGACGGTTGCCACTTTCAATTCTTTCGGCACTTCAAAAATGATGTTATGAGAGTACCCTAGAGAAAGATCGAGCACATTACCCTGGTTAGATGCTTTAAAACCTACACCGATCAGTTCGAGATTCTTTTTATAACCCTCCGTGACACCCTTCACCATATTTGCGATCAATGCCCGATATAATCCATGCAATGCGCGATGACGGATCTGGTCGGTCGGCCTGTTAAAATTCACTGAGCCATCTTTCACTTCGACTTTGATATCACGATCAATCGCCTGTTTCAATTCTCCTTTCGGACCTTTCACTGCAACGACATTATCGTTACCCACAGTAATCGTCACTCCATTTGGAACAGTGATCGGTTTTCTTCCTATACGAGACATATTATTTAGTGTTTATCTTTTACATTGTTTGACCTTCGAGCTTTTAGCTATGAGCTTTGAGGATGTACTCGTGGCTCTTAGCTCAGAGCTGACAGCTTTCTACGATACGTAACAAAGAACTTCGCCACCTACATTCTGGGCCTTTGCTTCTTTATCTGTCATTACACCTTTTGACGTAGAGATAATAGCCAAACCTAAGCCGTTTTTCACGCGACGCAGGTCAGCCGGACCAGAATACTGGCGCAAACCGGGACGACTAATACGTTCCAGGCTTTGAATAGCTGGCTGCTTTGTTCTGGGATCATATTTCAAAGCGATCTTAATAACGCCTTGCCTGTTATCATCTTCAAACTTGTACTTCAGAATATAGCCCTGGTTGTACAAGATCTCCGTCATCCGCTTCTTTAAATTCGAAGCAGGGATTTCCACAATGCGGTGTCCCGCCATTTGCGCATTCCGGATTCTTGTCAGAAAATCTGCTATAGGATCTGTTACCATATTTCTTTATTAATTCAGTTCAAAATTTTTTTCGTGAGACGTGAATCGTCAATCGTGGATTGAACATTCAATTTCAGGGAGTCGTATTCACGATTCACGACTCACCATTCACGGATTTACCAGCTCGCTTTTTTCAGCCCAGGTATTTTTCCATTCAAAGCCATGTCACGAAGCGCTATTCTCGAAATTCCAAAATAACGGATGTATCCCTTCGGACGACCCGACATCTGGCAGCGATTTTTCAAACGAACTTTTGAAGAATTCTTCGGTAGTTCATCCAATGCTTTCCAGTCACCGGCAGCTTTTAAAGCAGCACGCTTTTC
>DASYSW010000031.1:0-5024 GCA_036002905.1 Chitinophagaceae bacterium | reverse complement strand
GACTGCTCAAAGAAGCAGGATTCCAGAAAATAACTGCCAGGGACGCTACTGATAACATCATTTCCACTTCACTAAAATGGCACGACGCAAGAGAAAAAAGAAAGGCCGGTCTAATAAAATTTGAAGGCGAAGAAAAGTTCAACGGGATTCAATCTTTTCTCCAAACAACCCACCTTCTTTCAGCAGAGAGACGACTTTCGAGATTTATGTATTGCTGCGTAAAATGAAAAGGGAAGTGCTGTGCTTGCTTTCTTTACCAGTTTATCAAGGAATAATTACCACAGGCGTAATAAATAAGCTCACGCACGAGCTCCTTTTTAGCTTTGAAATAAACAATAGGAACCAATGACGACTATAATTCGATTGACATTTTTTAGTTTGACTTTTCTATTGAGGAGTTGTGGACAGACAAGCGTCTTATCTTCAAAAAATATTATTGGCTTCGCTGACACTATAAAAATCAAGGTTGGCAATAACCCGGGTAGCGTTGAGATCGCCGACTTTAACAACGACAATTTTCCTGACATAGCCGCAACCAGCGAAACAGACAGCAGTGTTACAATTCTCCTCGGCAATGGTAAAGGCGCATTCAAACCGGCCGGACATTCTCCATTTTTTGCAGGTTCGGCCCCAAACGATATTGTTGTTGCAGATTTTAATAAAGACGAAAACCTTGACCTTGCGTTTCCAAACCATGAAAGAAAATACATAACGGTGTTGCTCGGAGATGGAACGGGAAATTTTAACGAGGCGAAAAATTCACCTTTCGCGACTGAAGGAATTCCTCATGTTCATGGCATCGCAGCAGGAGATTTTAACAATGATGGCTGGTTAGACCTTGCAACTGACAGCTGGGGTAACGACCACGTTGAAGTTCTCTTTGGCGACAACGCGACCTCTTTTGGAAAGCAACGGAAATTTTTTAAGGTTGGCAAGCGACCATACCAACGATTACGGGCTGCTGATTTAAACAATGACGGCATTTCCGATATCGTTACCACAAACGCGGAAAGTAATGATGCTTCAGTGCTTCTTGCTGATGGCAAAGGCGGCTTTACCGAAGCAGAGGGCTCACCGTTTCCCTGCGGTGACAATCCTTTTGGAATTGCAATCGGTGATGTAAATGACGATGGTAAACCTGACCTGGCTATCATAAATTCTCCGAGCAGCATGGCAGAGGGCAAAGGAAGAGATGGACTAACAATTTTACTTAATAACGGGACAGGAAAATTTACAATGCTAAAAGGATGTCCCTTTGAAGCAGGAAAAAATCCAAACAGGATCGCAATCGGTGATGTCAATCATGACGGAATAAATGATATTGTTACAACAGACTTTGAAGGAAACAAGATCTATCTTTTCATTATGAGAAAGGACAATGACATATTTATGTCTGAGGCAATTACAACGGGACAACATCCGAAAGGAATTGCGATAGCTGACTTAAACGGTGATGGTAAAAGCGATATAGCAGTATGCAACAATGCGGATCATAACATTGCAATACTTTTGGGTAATTGAACTGGCATCAGGTGAGGAAATGGTAATGCCAGAACAGAAACAAAAACGCAATGTTTATGGTTCAGCCTTCTACTACCAAAGCAGAAATTGCGGGCATTGCTCCATTCTTCATTGTAAAGAATGTTCCCGCTACGCTGTCGTTTTATCACGATCGTCTCGGTTTCGATATAACGTTCCAGGGACCTAATGATGATGACATCTTCTTCGGGATTGTCCAACGCGGCGGCGCGATGATCATTGTAAAAGAAATCGGCGTGGATCCCGTGCCGAACTATACACGGGATATCAAAAAAGGTATTGCTCGTTGGGACGCTTATCTTCACGTCCCGGATCCTGGTGCACTGGCGGCAGAATTCGCATCGCGCGGTGTCGAGTTTTTTACACCACTCAAGGTCAACGATGATAATTTGCTGGGATTTGAAATCAAGGACGCTGACGGTTACCTGTTGTACTTCGGGCGTCCGCAGCACTAACGCAAAAAAATAATTTAATCGATGCTTCATTTGGTTACAAGCAAATAATGCAACAAAATGTAACTTCAACAATACTCAGTAGCGCGTTTTAAAGTATTCGTTGTGCAACCAAAGCAACTCGTTTATCCGAAAATTTTCATCAAGACAACATTGCTTTTCTTTTCTGCAAATGCTCTAAACTTATCATTGCACGAGTTGGCCCATGCAATAACAGCCTGGTTCCTCAAAGTGCCGGCGATACTTTTTCATTTTTATGTCAACATCAATCAAAGCGAGGCAACCGGGTCTGCACCTGTGATTATCGCCATGGCAGGCCCTGCGTTTAGTTTATTTGTTGGAATTTTATCCTGGGTATTTTATAAGAAAAGTACCACGCCGACGCAAGTTTGTTCTTGTTTTACGCCACCGTGATAGGAATAAGTATTTTTTCCGGCAATTTATTTTCAACCGCATTCGCCGGAGATTTTGGCAAAGTGACCCGCCTGCTTCATTTCCCGCAGGCTTTAAGGTATTCTATTTCAGGTCTCGGCCTCCTGGCCTTGATCTCGTTTATGTTTGTAGCAGGAAAAAAATTTTTGAAAATAGGCTTGTTTCAAGAACAACAAAAGACACCTACAATTATCAGTGGCCTCATTATTCCATGGCTACTTGGCACCAGCCTCCTGATCCTTGCATATACTCCGTTTCCCCCGCATTTTGTAACCGATATCATAGCCAGGTCAGTCTTTTGGATTTTTTCTATAATTGGCGCGGCAACAGGCAAGTCCACTGCGAAGCCTATTCACCGTTCTAAAGTGTCAGTAAATACAGCTGATATTGTCTTATTTTTTGTATCAGTCGTTATAGTGAGGATACTGGCACTCGGTATTCATTTTAACCCTTGAATTACCTGGTCATTTGATTTGAAAAATTGATTTTTGTCCGATAACCAACCACAACCAAAAGAAATAAAATAGTTTTACTTTTATTTGAGAATCTTAAAGAACAAACTTAACAGCCACCATCATGAATATAAATTCAATTCCTCCAACAAAACTTTACTTCACCTGCATGGCTTTGTACTGGTTCATCTTCGGATTGATAACAACTTTCTATCCTAAATTGATGGACCTGTTTCAAACTGAAACCGGGATCAATGCGAAAACGGCTTATTCTGATCATGTGTGGCGTCATGATGGTTTTGATATATTAGGATTGAGTGTATTACTTTTTGTGCTTTCCCGCGAAACAGCCAGTCGCAACCTGTTACGGGCAACGGCTGTAGTGGCATTGCTAACTACCATTGCGATTATATCATCACTGATCACAACTTCTTATTGGAATCCGTTGTTCATTGTGGCCGGCCTCGGTTGTTTTGCTTTCGTGGTCTGGGGTTTAATGCTGGCACGGAAAGCAGCTGTGGCTTCCTGACGATCACTTTGAGATTGCCTTAGAAGAAAAGCGGTTGAATAATTTACAGTTTGAATTCGCTATGAGAAATCTGTCCAACATTGGTCGCATTTTTTATGGCATAGCGATAGCCGGGCTTGGATTTCAGACAATTTATTATTATGATTTTCCTTACATGGTAATTCCTCCAAAGCATTCATGGATCCCAGGTCTTGCTACAGTGGCTTATATTTTCGGAACCTTCCTGTTCCTGGCCGGTGCATGTGTGGTTTTTAGAATCCGGGGCAGAGCAGCTGCCTTCTTGTTAGGTACTATGTTTCTCTTGATATTTTGTTTTTACCATGTCCCTTATCAATTCATTTCTACTTCAGATTACCTGGATTTTGGAAAATGGGAGAATGCTGAGAAAGAGTTGGCATTATCCTCTGGCGCATTTGTAATGGCCGGACCTTTTTTAAAGAATAATGAAACCGCTTTTCGCAGGCTTTTGAGGAAACTGATCTCGTTCGGTACAATTTTATTTTCCATAACAATAATCATTTTTGGGATTGATCATTTTCTGTACGCAAACGACGTAGCAGATTATATTCCTTTATGGGTACCTGCTAAGATGTTCTGGACTTATTTTGCCGGCACAGCATTAATTGCTTCAGGTATTGGGGTCCTTTTTAAAATCAAACCCCGGTTATTCGCTGCTCTTTTGGGAACAATGATCTTGATATGGGTTATAATTCTACATATTCCCAAAGTGATAGCTTCTCCGTCTGCTGATATGGGAAGCGAAGCCACCAGTGCTTTGTTGGCGCTGGCATATGGCGGCATTGCTTATGTCATTGCAGGCAATTATCGATTCACATCAGGAAAAATCTTACCTTTTTCCAAATAAATTAACTCAAATGAAACTGTTATTAAGCTTACTGCTCTTTCTATGCTGCCTCTCTCTCGCGGCACAGGATTCTTTAAGCATATCTCTAAAGCAACAGATGTTGAAAGATTGGCAACGGGCCAAAGCATATACCCAGGAATATTTAAACGCTATGCCTGCCGATAAATATAATTTTCGGCCGGTTGATAGCGTTCGTAGTTTTGCAGAACAGATGTTGCACTTCGCCCGAGCGAACGCTGGCTTCGCTGCTATTGGCACGGGCTTTAGAAGCCCAGCTCTCCTGGCGTTCTATAATCCAAATTTTGGACAATCGCCCACTTCGCAGAGTAAAGATTCTGTTGTCTATTACGTAACCACCAGCTATGACATAGCGATTGAGGCGATAAAGAGCCTGGATGTTGCTAAATTCAATGAAATGGTATCATTCAATTTACCGGGAGGGAACCGCACTGCAAGCCGATTGGTCTGGATAATGAAAGCGTTCGAGCATCAAACACATCATCGCGGTCAATGCACGGTTTACCTTCGACTTGTCGGTGTTACTCCACCTGCTGAAAAATTGTGGGAGTAAATGCAAAAGCCCGGCACTTGTAGTCAAACCACATCACGGGAAATGGAAGAGATAAGGAACTATATAGAAAAAATTCATCCTGTTCCGCCGGCTCTTTTAGACGAATTCCTGAATTGCTGGAAAGAAAAAAGGCAAAAAAGAAGGAGATTCTTGTTCGATCAGACAACACTCCAGGAAAGCATAA
>DASYSW010000030.1:0-4220 GCA_036002905.1 Chitinophagaceae bacterium | reverse complement strand
AGTTGTTGGTCATATCATTCCTGATGAAATTTATCCTCCACTCTTCCAGGCTTTCTGGAAATCGCAGCGATTTGAAAGGAATGGCTATCTCTGCTGTCCAGTACCCGTTGAATATTTTCGTTTGGGAATACCATTTTGCATCCCATTCAAAGGAGACGCTGTTCACCTGTGCAATGCCTTCCATTTGCGCGTTAGCAGCATTAATGCCAAAAGTATAACCGGACGTATGTTCACCGGAAGGATCTATCACAACAGAGACTCCATCGCTATAATATGGATTAACATCTCTCTTTAAGGACTGTATCACCGGGGTCTTGTCATCAAGCACTGCCTTGATTCCAAAATATATAAATTGGCCGTCGTAAAGTATTTTTATTTCAGTCTGCAGTTTTGCTTTTCCCGTATCAGTGGGCCATTTATTTATAAAACTATCTGCGATCGCAGAGCCTTGCCAGGCTTCCTCATTCAACTCCCCGTCAATAATAATTTTGGAAGCGCTTCTATGAATAGTGATCGATCGATCGGTAAGCGAGGCCTGGCCAATCGTCTTTTCGCTTGCCAGGAGCATATAGGTTACAAATACAAGCTGCCATGCTGGTAATAAGTGCTGCATCTTTTTATATTTATCACAAAGAGAAATTTTATGTAAAGGCAGTTTCCTGAAATTCGTCCCGGGGCAAACATCGACCGCCATAAAGCAATTTTTTACCGTGGAATGCATTTGGTCGGTAAAAAGGCTACGTCCGGAGGTTAGTCATGTGCCTTTATACGTCATCTCTGCTACAAGAAATTTTCTGGTGTAATTTTCCGTATGCGTTTTACAAAACAGCATCGCAAAATGTTCCTCCTTCACATTCTTTTCTGGGTTGTGTATTTGGGATCAAATTCCTATTTATGGAAAACTTTCGATAAAACTTATAATGAAACAACCATCTACGGTTTAACGCGGCTTCCTCTAAAAATAATTGCCGTCTACATTAATCTGTATTTATTAAACCATTTCTTTTTCCGAAAGAGATATTTTTCATTCTCCGGTTTCTTCCTACTGAATTTAGCAGCGGCGGGTTTGGCTCAAACATACCTGTCAAGTCCACGCGTCTTTAATTATGAAAGTTTTACGCAATTCTCTTTGCCCGTTTGCTCTGTGGTGATGGTAAGCAGCGTGCTGCTCATTGTCCGTCGTTTTTTTGTTAAGGTCAATGAATCAAGGCAACTGGAAATTGAAAAGATAAAAAGCGAATTAAGCTTTTTAAAAACCCAGTTCCAACCTCATTTTTTATTCAATACGCTCAATAATATCTACTCGCTGACTCTTAATAATAGCCAGCTGGCGGGAAAGTCAATTGTTCAATTATCTGCTTTGTTAAGGTATATGCTATATGAGTCAGGCGCAGAAAAAGTGGACCTCGGGAAAGAGATTGATCACCTGAACGGTTATATCGAATTAGAAAAAATGAGATTTGCGGCCAGGCTTGAATTTTCATTTAATATTTCGGGCCAGGTCCGTGACAAGAAAATAGCTCCCTTGCTATTAATGCCACTCCTGGAAAATGCTTTTAAGCACGCATCTGGTAAATTGGATGAAAAAATCTGGATAACGGTGGATTTGATCGTAAAGGGCAATAATCTCTACTTTACAGTCGAAAACAGCGTCTTTCCCGAAGGAAAAATTAAAATGCCAAATCGTTATTCAGGAATTGGATGGGAGAATCTAGGAAAAAGATTATCCCTGCTATATGAAAACTACACATTGAATCATGAGTTAAAAGAAACCTACTATCACGCTTTTTTGATGATTCCCCTAAATTGATAAATATGGTCCAGTTAAAATGCCTGGTCATTGATGACGAGCCGCTGGCTCAGGATATCATAGAGAAGTATCTCACGAATTTTTCATTTATCAAATTGGTGGCGAAATGCGATAATGCACTGGTTGCACTGGAATGGATCAAAAACCAGAAAATTGACCTGATCTTTTTGGATGTTTCGATGCCATTTATATCAGGGATCGAATTTATCAGGTCTCTGAAAAATCCCCCCGCAGTCATATTGACTACTGCGCACAAAGAATTCGCCATTGAAAGCTACGAGCTGAATGTCGTGGACTATTTATTAAAGCCTATTTCTTTTGAACGGTTCCTGAGAGCCATTAATAAATTAGACCTGGATGTTTCTGATATCCCGAAATCTTTGATCACTGAGACAAAAAACGATTCTTTCATTTATGTCAAGAGCGAAAAGAAAAATGTGAAAATATTGCTGAAAGAAATTTTGTTCATCGAAAGCCTGAAAGACTACATTAAAATTCATACCATTGATAAAACGATCATTACACAGGTTCCCATTTCAACCATAGAACAGCGCCTACCCGATAATTTTTTACGAGTACACAGATCCTTCATTGTGGCAAAAGATAAAATAACGGCCTACACTCAGCATGATCTTGAAATAGGGAAACTTCAAATACCTATAGGCAGAAATTATAAAACGATCGTAGTCAAAAATTTTAGTCCGCTCAATGAAAAATAGTCCGAATTCCTTATCCTTGAATGCTACCACCTGGCTACGATCTTAAAATTCACAAGGCGGGGAGTCAGTCTATTAGGAACGGCAAATACATTGTTTGCAAAATCCTTGATAAGCATATAAGAGATGGTATTCGCCCGGTCAATTAAATTGAATACTTCAAGGCTGGCCCAAATGTTATCAAAATCACGAAAAGGACTATGACTTCGCCGGTTGCTACGGTCAGCGTCAAGTAGTAAGACACTGAAACCAATATCAACGCGAATGTATGGATCGATGATAAGTGCGTTGCGATACTTCACACTTCCGGGGATGTTGTACGGAAGATTGCTTCCGTAGATCATGTTGAGATAGACCTTGAAATTTTTATTGGTGGAGAGATAGTCCTGGAAAAACATGCCAAACGTAATAAGCCTGTCGGTCGGTCGTCTGAACCAACCGCCGGGTACTTTGGCGCTGTCAATAGGCTGATTAAGCGAATCAAGTGTATACTCAGTGTAATAGTCGTTTTTAATATTTTCCCTCGTGCGCATGATCCCCAGGCTGATCCAGCTTTCCGCATCTTTTACCAATTCACCGAACAACCTCGTCTCAAACCCCGCAGCGTAAGCTTTCGCATCGTTATTACCATAATACCGGATACGAACATTTTCAACATCATAGGGATTCACATGCGTCATAGACTTATAGTACGCTTCTGTTGTCCATCGAAAAGGGCGACCACCAAGTCCCTTGAAATTATAATCAAATCCCGCTATTCCCTGGATGCTTCGCTGTGCCTTGACATTCGTGTTTAAAGTGCCATCATATCGTCGAAGCTCGCGGTAAAAAGGTGGCTGGTCATAGATACCGGCGGCAGCACGAAAAACAATATCGTGTCGCCAGTTTGGTTTCCAGCTTGCACCAAGGCGCGGTGAGATAAGAGATTCCTTATTGAGTGAATTATAATTGTAGCGAACTCCGGCCTGTAGTGTAAAACGGTTGGAACTGTCTCCAAATACAATGTTATCCTGGAAAAAGCCGGAAACTTTATTGACCGTGAGATCAGCGGATGATTTGATCACTCCGTTCAATTGCAAAACGTCCGGTGTATAAGGTAATGAGTAACCGGCAGAATCCTGGTATTCCCACTCATTCAATCTATCGTTGATGAGAGTTTGATCTAAACCAAGACCCCATTGAAAAAAATGTTTGCCTTTGTCATAAGAACCCCTGTGGGAAATATTCCAGTTGGTAATGTCCAAAGTGTTTCTTGCATAATTCTGATAAAGACCGGCACCAAGCGGATTTACTATTAATCCATAAGTGGGTTTGCTTTTATCAAAATCTCTTTCTCCAAAAAGATATGCTCCCGTGATATCAATATTTTCTTCTTCATCATTCTCAAGTCTTGAAGCCAGCCATTTAAGTTTTAAACGTCGATTGACCTGTTCGGTGACTGATATACCCACCATGTTGGTAAAATATTGGTCATTCTCCCTGCCATCAAAATAAACATCCAATCCAAGGTTGGCAGAAAAGTAAGGAGAAAAAACCGATGAAGTGAGCTGACTGAATTCGGGCTCAAAAGAAAATTTTGTTTTGGAAATATTCCCTAAAAACTCGGCTTGCCATTTTGAATTGAACTGGTAGTTGATAAGAGCCTGCAGATCAGTTGAAGAGGGAACATAGTTTCCTTTTGTTTCCTGGCTACT
>DASYSW010000029.1:0-4606 GCA_036002905.1 Chitinophagaceae bacterium | reverse complement strand
CCTCGGCTTTACTCCTGCCGTTTATAGTCCTGAATACACGTTGGTGGATGATGACCTGGTAAAGAAATGTCACCAGCAAAACATGAGGATCATTCCGTGGACAGTCAATGACAAACCAACGATCGACAAGTTGAAAAGAATGGGAGTAGATGGTATTATCACGGATTATCCTGATCTTTTTTGATGCTCGTGTATCTTTGGACTTATGAATCTCTCATTAACAGGAAAAAATGCTGTTGTTTGCGGAAGCACACAAGGCATTGGCCTGGCCATTGCCAAAGAACTGGCCCTGCTTGGTAGTAATTGCACACTGATCGCAAGAAATGAGGAGGCACTAAAAGAAGTCATTCGTGGCCTTGATACGTCATTAGCACAGCAGCATGATTTTCTTATCGCTGATTTCAGCAAACCAGACGATGTCCGAATGACAATTGACCGACACGTCAAAAAACATGCTGTTCACATTTTGATTAACAATACGGGCGGACCCCCGGCAGGGATGATCATAGATGCAAAGGAAGAAGATTTTTTAAACGCCTTTAACCAGCACCTGATATGTAACCACATTCTTACAAAGGCAGTAGTGCCTTCTATGAAAAAAGAGGGTTACGGTCGCATCATTAATATCATTTCGACGACTGTGAGGATCCCCTTAAAAAATTTAGGCGTGTCCAACACGATTCGCGGAGCAGTTGCATCATGGGCGAAAACAATGGCGAATGAACTTGGACAATTCAATATCACAGTGAATAATCTTTTGCCGGGGAACATCGACACCCAAAGGCTTGCCTTTGTCATTGAAGCATCGGCAAAGAATGCAAATACCTCCAGCGATAAAGCAGAACAGTCAATGAAGAACGAAATACCCATGAAACGGTTTGGTGAGCCATCCGAAATTGCGGCCGTCGCAGCTTTCCTGGCATCGCCCGCCGGTTCATATGTAAGTGGTGTCAGCATTCCTGTTGATGGAGGCAAAACAGGCAGCATTTAAAATTTCAATGGTGGACAGAGTTGAAAAATTAAAAGAGTTTCTGGGACAAAATCCTGCTGACAGTTTTGTGCAGCATGCGCTTGCTTTGGAGTACATTAAAGCAGGTGATGATGATGCCGCACAAAAATTGTTTGAGGATATTTTGCAAAGGGAGCCGACATATGTTGGCAGCTACTATCATTTAGCCAAACTATTTGAACGCAACGGAAATAATGAAGCGGCGATAAAATGGTATGAAAAAGGAATGGAAGCGGCAAAGAAAGCAGGGGAGAATCATGCGTATAATGAATTGCGAAGTGCGTTTGAGGAATTGACTTTTTAGACCCCCTGTCCCCCAATAGGGGAACTTAGATCTCGCCACTAGTCAAATTTTCTTTAATCGATATTGGTTATTCTAAAACCGACTGTAGGATTACTATTAAGACTCCGTGCGTCGCACTCTTGTGCGCCTGTCCCGCTGCGCATCTTTGCAGGATCTCCATTTTGTCTTGATTTGCAAAAAAAGAGATATTGCCCGATGCAACGAACCAGGTAGAAATGGTCAGTAGTATTCTACGAACCAATCTGGTTTTCTCTTATTCCATTTGGTATAATCAAAAATACATTTTGTTTCTTTGTTGCTTTAGTCAATATGCACTTACTTGAACGTTTCAACCAGTTTGTTAAACAGCAAAATCTTTTTCATCAAAAAGATAAATTAATCCTGGCCGTCAGTGGGGGAGTGGATTCCGTCGTTCTTTGTGAATTGTGCAAACAGGCTGGTTATAATTTTCTTATTGCTCACTGCAATTTTCGGCTAAGAGGTAAGGAAAGCGAAAGGGATAAAGAATTTGTTATAGCAGTTGGCGATAGATACGGCGTGGAAGTGATGGTGAAGGATTTTGATACTGAAAAATATGCGCAGGAAAGCAAGAAAGGGATCCAGGAAGCCGCGAGGGACCTGAGGTATGAATGGTTTGGAGAGATCGTGAGTCGCGAGTCGTCAGTCGTGAGTCGTGAGTCGTCAAACGTCAAAAGTGAAACCTCAAGAGTCAAACATCAAAAGGAAGACTCCTCTCACGTCTCACGTCTCACGTCTCACGTACTCACCGCCCATCACGCCGACGATAACATTGAAACAATTACGATGAACTTTTTCCGGGGCACAGGGTTGCATGGCCTGGAAGGAATACCTGTCATGCACCAATATATCCGCAGACCGCTACTTCCATTTTGGAAAGAAGAACTGATCCAGTTTGCAAGGGAAAATAACCTGGAGTTCGTTGAAGACTCTTCTAATCAATCCACAAAATATACTCGGAACCTCTTCCGGAACGAGATCATTCCCCTGGTCAGCAAAGTGTACCCACAGGCAAAAACAAATTTGCTCGATAATATCAGTCGGTTTCATGAAATTCAAAAGCTTTATCAGACTTCAGTGAAGGAATTCAAAAGGAAACTGTGCAAGGTCAAAAACGACGAAGTTCATATTCCCATCAAACAGCTGATGTCGTATCACAACCGCGCCCTGATCTTTGAAATCATTTCTGAATATGGATTTACCGAAAAGCAAGTTGATGAAGTGATCAAACTGGCGGAGGCTGAATCGGGTAAATTTATTCAATCGCCCGCCGCTCCTCACCGGATCATCAAGTTCAGGAACTGGTTTATTATTTCAATGCATCAGCCGGAAAAGAGTGAAATAATTATTATTGATGAAAAAACAAAGAATGTTCAATTTTCAAGTTTCAATCTTCAATTTTCAATTTTACAAAACTCAAACCTTAAACCCGAAACCTCAAACCTCTTTGCCTGTCTTGATACAAATGAAATTATCTATCCATTAATTCTGCGAAAATGGAAGCAGGGAGATTATTTTTATCCGCTGGGGATGAAGAAAAAGAAAAAACTTGCCCGCTTCTTTATTGACCAAAAACTTTCAAAGACGGAACGGGAAAAGACCTGGGTCATTGAAATGAATAAAAAAATTGTTTGGGTTGTCGGCCTGCGGATCGACGACCGTTTCAGGATCACAGAAAAAACAAAGACCATATTAAAGATCAGCTTAGAAACTTCCTAACCACCCACGCACGTCTTCTACAAAATTTTGCAGCACCGAATAATTTGAGAAGAAATTAGACGCGGCTATAAGGAATACGACTCCATAGAGAGCCCCCCATATATGTGCTGAGTGATTGATATTGTCTCTCGATCTTCTCTCAAGAATGGAGGAGACAACAAGGTAGAGGGTTCCAAAAATAAATCCAGGTATCATGATCGGAAAAAAGATCAATCCTAATTTTTGGAGTGGGAAAAGTAAAATAAAGCAAAAGACAACCGCTGACACGGCCCCGGACGCACCAAGGCTCCTGTAGTGATAGTCATTTCGGTGTTTTCTGTAGGTTGGCAACAGGCAAACAACCAACGCTGAGATATACATGAGCAGGTAAACAAAATTTCCATATTGACCGAAAATACCGACGAACGCTTTTTCTACACTTGCGCCAAAAATATACAAAGCATACATGTTCAAAATTAGATGCCCGAAATCTGCGTGGATCAAACCGCAGGTAAAAAATCTCCACCATTGTTTTTGTTGCGAAACGGCAGGCGGATAGAAGATGAGGTCATCAATGACCTTGTGGCTGCTAAAGCCGCTAAGAGAGACAAGCGTGGTAACAATAATAATGATAAGTGTGATTGTCAGGTTCATTTGGACGAAGTTGAATAATCTTCAGTTTGTATCGCGATAAAGATCGTGATCAAATTTTGAATTTCGAAATTCGAATCTGGAAATTTAGTGGTGATATTTTTCGTTGCGAATGATGGTACAAGCCCGGTATACTTGCTCTGCCAAAATCAATCTGACCAGCTGATGCGGAAAGGTTAGTTGCGAAAGACTCCATTTATAATTTGCTCTCTCCAGTATCATTTTGTCCAGTCCAAACGCTCCTCCGACGAGGAAAATAAGTGTTTTTATACTTTCATTCGCTCTCGCCTGGATAAATTCTGCCAGTTTTCCAGAGGTCATCTCCTTGCCGTGTTCATCAAGGGTCACCAGGTAGTCGTCTTTCTTTAACCAATCGAGGATCATCTCGCCTTCCTTTTTTTTAAGATCCATCTCACTCATCATCCCCGCGTTTTTGGGGACGGGTATTACAGTCCATTCAACCGGGAAATATTTTGAAATGCGTTTGGTGAAATCGTCCACCGCTTCTTTTATTGAAGGATCATGGCTTTTTCCAATCGACCAGAATTGAATCCTCATGCCCCTCCCCGAAAGGAGAATTTGATGAACTACTAATGTAAACCTATTTCGACCTTCGACAGACATAAATATGATCAAGTTTTTTCTTTATGAAATGTTCTAACGGGGGCCGAATTTCTTTGGTTGCCAGTTTGGGTGCTAACCAAACAATCCTTATTTTTGCGACCCATTAAAAAATGGTCCCGTAGCTCAACTGAATAGAGCATCTGACTACGGATCAGAAGGTTTCAGGTTTGAATCCTGACGGGGTCACAAAGGTTGGCGACATTGCTAACCTTTTTCTTGATGAAATTTTATGTCTATATCCTTTACTCTAAATCTAGAGACAAATTTTATGTCGGCTTTACTTCAGATTTAACTGAGCGTCT
>DASYSW010000028.1:0-6450 GCA_036002905.1 Chitinophagaceae bacterium | reverse complement strand
GCTTTTTTGCATCCAGTATGTGTTCATTGTATGTCGCCAGCCATTTGCCCAAATGTACATCATAGGAATTACTGCCAAGGCATTCCCGGTCATAGGGTGTGATCTTAATGGTACCTTTCTCTATTTCTTCAAGAATTCTTGTGTCGGATAAAATCATGAATAATGAGTTATGAGCAATGAGTGATGAGTGATGAGTTATTCTACTAATTTGGAATGATTGCACAAACTATAGAACTTAGAACCCTGAACTCTAAACTCAGAACTATTGTTTTGGTTGCAATTTTAGAATCAAAAATCTGAAATCAAAAATCTAAAATCACCTTCGTGCCGATTTTTTTTCAACATCAAATTAACGAAAGCACGCGCCTGGGCATCTGGAAGATCGAAGAAACGGAAGAGTTCTTTTTGAGCAATGTCCCCCTCAGGCAGGAAGTCACGCATCCCCTCAAACGGTTGCAGCACCTCGCGGGACGATTTCTACTGCAATTCCTTTGTCCCGGTTTTCCCTATGAACTGATCCGGATCGCCGATACCCGTAAACCCTATTTACCAGACGAACAATATCATTTCTCTATTTCCCATTGTGGAGACTACGCCGCTGCCATCGTAAGCAGCAATCAACGGGTAGGCGTCGATATTGAAATTATCAGCGAAAAAACAGAGAAAATAAAGAATAAATTTTTAACTCAAAATGAGCAACTGATATTTTCGCTGTCATCCACTGACGGGGTAGGTGTCTCAACGCTTCTTTGGAGCGCTAAAGAGTCAGTTTATAAATGGTTTGGAGACGGTGGCGTGGATTTTCGAAAACATATACAATTGGAAGGTATTCACGAAAATGACGAAATAATTATTTGTCATTTTGCAAAAACAAAACAGGAGCTCATTGTTCATTACCACAGTCTCGATCATTTAATATTAACGTGGATCGTTAGTTGATCACTAAAATTTACCACTCGCAATTATTAATTATTCATTGTTAATTTTAATCTTTGATTATTATCTAAGCATCACTGGTTGACCTGTCAACTATCATCTCTTCCTTAACTTTGAGCCGAAAAAAAACACACATGGTATTTCAACTGAGCGAAGAACAATTAATGATTCAAAAAGCGGCCCGGGATTTTGCGCAGACCGAATGTCTTCCGGGTGTGATCGAGCGTGACGAAAAACAAAAATTCCCGAAAGAACAAGTCCTTAGGCTGGCAGACCTTGGTTTTATGGGTATGATGGTAAGACCGGAATATGGTGGAGCGGGAATGGATACTGTCAGTTATGTTGTGGCCATGGAGGAGATCAGCAAGATCGACGCAAGCACGAGTGTTTGCATGAGTGTAAACAACAGCCTTGTTTGTTTTGGTTTGCAGGAGTACGGAACAGAAGAACAAAAACAAAAATATCTGGTACCGCTTGCCCAGGGCAAAAAAGATGGTGAATTGTACATCGGTGCGTTTTTATTGAGTGAGCCCGAAGCAGGAAGTGATGCCACATCACAACGGACGACGGCAGAGGACAAGGGTGATCACTATTTATTAAACGGGACAAAGAACTGGATCACCAATGGTGGTACTGCATCCGTGTACCTCGTGATGGCACAAACCGATTCTTCAAAAAAATCACGTGGCATCAATACCCTGATTGTTGAAAAGAGCTGGCCCGGGGTGACGGTGGCACCTAAAGAAAATAAACTTGGAATTCGTGGCAGCGATACTCATTCTATCATGTTTAATGATGTGAAAGTGCCAAAGGAAAGCCGAATTGGCGCCGAAGGCTTTGGTTTTAAGTTCGCAATGAAAACCCTTGCAGGCGGTCGTATCGGGATTGCATCACAGGCACTGGGTATTGCAAGCGGAGCTTATGAATTATCAGTAAAATATTCCAAAGAAAGAAAAGCATTTGGTACCGAGATCATGAATCACCAGGTAATCGCATTTAAACTGGCGGATATGGCAACCAGGATCGAAGCAGCAAGACTGCTTTGCCTGAAGGCGGCCTGGGAAAAGGACAATGATTTGGATTACGGCATCAGTTCCTCCATGGCAAAAGTTTATGCTTCAGAAACCGCCATGTGGACAACGGTTGAAGCCGTGCAAATTCACGGAGGCTATGGTTTTGTAAAAGAATATCACGTCGAACGATTAATGAGAGACGCAAAGATCACACAGATATATGAAGGCACGAGTGAAGTACAAAGGATCGTGATCAGCAGAGCGATATTGCAGTAGGCCCATCGGTGATGAGTGATTGGGTGATGGGGTGCCTGCACACTTCAGCAATTTACCTATATGAAACAGGAAGAGTTCAATGGATATTTCGACAGCGAACAAAGGCCTTGTCTCTTGAAATTATCAGAATAGTTTCGGGATTAAAATATTCCGATGCATTGAATGTAATTTGCAAGCAGTTGTTTAAATCGGTTACCTCAGTTGCTGCTAACTTTAGAGCAGTTTGCAGGTCAAGATCGGATAAAGAAAGATATTCAAAGCTTTGTATTGTCGTCGAAGAAGCGGATGAAACTTTATTCTGGATAGAAATGCTTATTGACGGAGGATTTATTGCTGTTGCAAAGATTGAGATCTGTAAAAAGGAGGCGGAGGAAATTCTAAAAGTAATGGCTGCATTTAAAAAGAAATTAGAGAGAATTCATCAGTGATGGATTGCCAATTACCGATCACCGATCACTAAATCACTGATAAAATGATCAACAAAGAAGCATACGAACAACTCATAGCTGATCTCGGTTCTCATCATGTGACGCTTGTAGCAGTTTCCAAAACAAAATCAGTCGAAGAAATAAAAGAACTCTATGACATGGGGCAAAAAGATTTTGGTGAGAACTATGTGCAGGAATTAACAGAAAAGCAATCTCAGCTGCCAAAAGATATCCGCTGGCATTTTATCGGGCACCTGCAAACCAACAAAGTGAAACAAATTGCTCCTTTCATTCATCTCGTTCAAAGTGTTGACAGTTTAAAGCTCCTGCGGGAAATAAATAAACAGGCACAAAAGAATAACAGGGTCATTCATTGCTTGCTCCAGGTTCATATTGCACGGGAAGAAACCAAGTTTGGTCTTGACGAAACCGAATTGGAAACGCTAATTGACACTAATTCGCACGAATTACACGAATTGGAAAACATACGAATTCTCGGATTGATGGGAATGGCCTCCTTTACAGATGACATGGAGAAAGTAAAGACTGAATTTCGAAATCTGAAAGCACTCTTCGATAAATTATCTGTCAAACTCACCACTAACCATTCACCATTCACCACTCTTTCAATGGGGATGAGCAGTGACTATTTTGTCGCCATTGAAGAAGGAAGCACCTTGGTAAGGATCGGGAGCCTGATCTTTGGGGCAAGAGACTAAAGAAGCGATAACCTTACTGGCTGATTTAATTAACCACATAAGGCACCTTAGGAATCAAGTAGAAATCTATTTTCACTTACGTTTCTTATGTGGTTCAAAATATGCCCATGCAGGACATTACTAAATAAAAACATAAGGCATCACCTCCCACGAAAACTGCATCGGTAACTCCTTTAGTTTTTTAAGTTTTTGTACCGGGACATTGACCCATTTCGATTTTAACTTCTCATCAGAAATATCACCCCATTCGTGCTTTGCTTTTTTTGTAAGAAAATTAATATCCCAATAGTCAATTTGGCCACCACTCTCTCCGCCGGTTGTTGCACCAATTAAATAAAAATCATTTTGCTGGTACCGGATCTTGTATTCTGCCTGGCCACGAAGGAGCGAATAAAAGATATCAACTATTTTATTTTTTATACTCACCTTACCGTATGCTTCGGGGTCCATACCACCTTCACCGTAACGGATGATGAATGTATTATGTTGAAGAACGAGGTCATAATCCCCCGTTTTTGAATTTTTGAAAAAGATCAGAAGAATTCGGGGACTTCCCAAATTCACAGTATTGTCTGGTCTCAATTCTTCTATAGTATCCTTCCATTGAACCACGGTAACAAGATCAGGAAGGTTGTCCCCGTTGAGATCGCCGGTAGCGCTGTCTTTTAAGATCCAATTTGAGAGAAGAAGATCATCAATTGCCTTAATAGAATTATTGAATGATGGATAGTCAAAGGCCTGGCAAAAAGCCGCAGGGGCTAACAATAGCGCTAACACAGCAACCAACAATTTGCCCATGAACTTTCTCATGTTCCGATAACTTCTAAAATGCCTTTTGACCGTCCTTTCCCTGTTTATCAACTGGTGGCATTGTTTCATCCAGCCATTTATAAAATTCATGTTGCCATACCAGTGCATTTTGTGCGCTCAATACCCAATGGTTCTCGTCGGGCAAATACAACAGTTTACTTTTTATTCCGCGCAATTGTGCGGCCTGGAACGCCTGGAGTCCTTGCTCGATCGGCACACGATAATCTTTTCCTCCCTGTATAATCAAGATCGGCGTATTCCATTTATCAACAAAATTGCTGGGAGAAAATTTTGCATAAGTCTTTTGCGCAGCCGCATTTTTTTTATCCCAGTAAGGGCCGCCAATATCCCAATTGGGAAACCACAACTCCTCAGTTGTTCCATACCAGCTTTTCAGATCAAAGGTTCCATCATGTGCAATAAATGTTTTGAATCGATTGTTATGCATGCCTGCTAACATGAACACTGAATAGCCGCCATAGCTTGCTCCCACACAACCCCGACGATCTTTATCAACAAATTTTTCCTTGCTTACATCATCGATTGCAGACAGATAATCCTTCATGACTTGTCCACCCCAATCCTTGCTGATTTCCTCGTTCCACTTTGTTCCATGTCCGGGCATACCTCTCCGGTTTGGCGCAACAACGATATAACCCTCCGAAGCCATTAATTGAAAATTCCAGCGGAACGAGTAGTATTGCGTAAGGGCCACCTGCGGACCTCCCTGGCAGTATAAAAGCGTTGGATATTTTTTGGCAGGATCAAAGTCCGGTGGATAAATAACCCACACCAGCATTTTCCTTTTATCCGTGGTCGTGACCCAGCGACGCTCTGTTTTGCATTTGCCAATAGAATTATTAATTGAATCGTTGACGTATGTCAGTTGCTTCATGTTGCCGTTTCCAAGGTCAACTGCATACAATTCCGCTGCATGATTCATGTCCGCTCTTGAAACGATCAATACATTTCCTGCTTGTCCCACAATGGCATTGACATCAAAATCTCCATTGGTTATTTGTCGAATCTCAGGAACTTTTTGTGTGGCGCCTGTATAATCCACGTCAAATAATTGCAGCGTACCATTGATGGCAGCCCAGAAAAAAATATGTTGCCCATCATCACTCCATCTGAAGCCTTCCACATTGATGTCATCCCGAAGCTTCGTCAGGTTAACGACGCCCAAACCGGTTGATGCAACAAGATCCTGTTTGTCGGCTTCATAACCATCTCTCTTCATACTCAACCAGGCCATCACGCCGTCTTTGCTGAACGCAGGCGAGATATCGTATCCCATTCTGCCTTCTGTCAAATTTTTCGTGGCCCCTGTCTCGACATCATATTCATACAGATCGGTGTTGGTGCTTTCTGCATAATCTTTTCCATATTTTTTCTTTGTGACATATACGACATGTTTGCCATCAGGATTCCAAACATAATCTTCATCGCCACCAAATGGCTTCTGAGGGCAATCATAAGGATCATCTGGCATTATATCCTTCCCTTCCCCTGGCTTACCAACTGGCGTTACAAATACATGATTAAACTTTCCGTCTTCCCATTCATCCCAATGCCGCTGATCGAGATTGTCAAAAATATAAACATTCGATTTTGATAATTCAGGATACAGGTCGCTTCCAAAGATCTTTTTCACTTTCACTTCCTTATCACTCAATGTAAATTTGCCGTCGGGCGAAAGGTTTTTGTTGTTCATCAAACTATCAGGGGTAGTTATCTCTGTTGCAGTGCCACCTGTTACCGGTATCATATAGGATTTTCGTTTGCTCGTATTCGAATCGGCATTGGGAGTGCTTACCGAAAACAACACATACTTTCCATCTTTGGAAATGCCTAACCCACTCACTCTTCCTAATTTCCACAATAGCTCAGGCGTCATTACAGTTGGGTTGGCAGTTTGCCTGGTCTGAGAAAAAATAAATAGTGGCAGCGCCAGCAAAGACAGGGATATGATCCTTTTCATGTGGTTATTTTTTTGTAGTCAGCTAATTTACTACTATTGGGCTTTAGTTGCGTCGCACTCTTCAAGGTCCCTGTCGCTGCCCGGCTTTTTTGAGGCAACCGTCCGTTGCTCACAGCTACACTGATTTTCACTGATGGTGTTCAAATCTGTGTCCATCCGTGGAATCTGTGAGACAATGTTTTTAGACCAAGCCAAAAAAATTCAAAAGCCGCAACGAATTATCTTACTTTGCGCCTTCGCGTCCTGATGCATCGGGATTGCGTCTTTGCGTGAAATAATTTATAATG
>DASYSW010000027.1:0-5839 GCA_036002905.1 Chitinophagaceae bacterium | reverse complement strand
TACCATCCATTCTCCCAATGTTCGCTCCCACCATTAATAGTTATAAGCGATTGGTGGAAGGTGCATGGGCGCCGACCACCCTTACCTGGAGCAGTGACAACAGGACGGTTGCACTGAGGGTATTGGCCAATAGTAGTAAATCATGTCGCCTCGAAACAAGAGTGATCGGCTCAGATGTAAATCCTTACCTGGCAATGACGGGTTGTTTGGCTGCCGGTATTTACGGAGTAAAAAATAAATTAAAATTAAAACAGCCTGCTACTGTTGGAAATGGTTATAAAGATTACTCCAACGGGACGCTGCCATCTACGTTAATTGAAGCCACGCAACAAATGAAAAGTTCAAAACTCGCAAAAGAACTATTCGGAGAAATATTTGTTAAACATTTTACCGAGACAAGAGAATGGGAATGGCGGCAACATTTGAAGGCCGTGACTGACTGGGAGTATAAGAGGTATTTTGAGATTATTTGAAGCAAGGACCAAATAACAAGAAACGAAATTCCAAATAAATTTTAAATAATAAACAAAATAAAAAGTCAGCATTCCCCGTTTCGATTTTAAGATTTTGACTTATTTATTTGGCTCTTGTAATTTGGCTCTTGAATTTTATCAGCAATGACATTCGATCAAGTTTTCCAATACAATTTTCCAACAACAATTCGCTTCGGAGCTGGTGCAAGCAGAGAGCTTGGAGATTATTTGCTAAAAAATAGCCTTTTGAGGCCGTTGATCGTTACCGATGCCACTGTAGCTCAACTTGATTTTTTTAAGGAGATCATCAATGATGTAAAAAAGAAAAATATTTCGATTGACATTTTTTCGGACATCCATAAAAATCCTGTGAAGTCGGATGTGTACAAAGGAACCGATGTTTATGATAACACTGAAAGAGATTCTATCGTTGGCATTGGTGGCGGCGCAGCACTTGATGTCGCAAGGGCCATTGTATTGAGGGTAAATCACAGGGAAGATCTTTTTAAATATGATGACTTAATTGGAGGAGATGTATATGTTACCAAAGACGTTCCGCATTTCATTACTATTCCCACCACTGCCGGCACTGGCAGTGAAGTTGGACGTAGTGCCATCATTGCTGATGATGACACGCATCAAAAGAAAATTCTTTTCTCACCCAGGCTGCTTGCAAAAATTGTTTTTGCTGATCCGGTGCTGACAATGGATCTGCCGCCCTTTACCACCGCTGCCACTGGAATGGACGCATTGACCCACAACATGGAGGCCTACCTCGCAAAAATGCCCCATCCGCTCTGCGAAGGAATTGCGCTCGAGGGAATTGCGCTCATCAATGACTCATTGCAAAGAGCTGTAAATAAGCCTGATCTTGAATCAAGAAGTAAGATGCTGATCGCTTCATTGATGGGTGCCGTTGCGTTCCAAAAGGGACTTGGCGTTGTGCATTCACTCGCTCACCCCTTGTCGTCTTTACTGGATACACATCATGGATTGGCAAATGCAGTCAACATTCCATATGGGATGGAGTTCAATATTACAGGGTTTGAAAAAAAATTTAAACGTATTGCCAGAACATTGGAATTGAAAGAAGAAACAGGGAATGCAGTTGTGAAGTATTTATTCGATCTGAATTCAAACATAAATATTCCCCATAAGCTCCGAGATATTGGAGTGAAACAAGAACATGTTGAAGCACTGGCTGATCTTGCGATCGCCGATTTTGCCCATCCCAATAATCCAAAACCGGTAAGCCGTGAAGATTTCAGAAATTTGTACAGCAAAGCGCTTTAATTCATGAAGAAAAAAATCGGTATAAGTTTTACGAAAACAAATTTTAAGAATTACTGGGATTGGTTCACTCCGGGTGACCTGGAGAATGACTTAGAACTTATTGAGCTCAATTTTGAAAAAAATAATTCCGAAGATATTTATCAATGTGACGGTTTTGTTCTCACAGGCGGCGTAGATACGCATCCTTCATTTTATAATGGGAATACGGTTTATAATAACAGTCCTTCTACCTTCATGATCGAACGAGATCGCTTTGAGGAAAAGATCTACCGTTATTCCCAATTAAATAAACTGCCGGTGCTGGGAATTTGTCGCGGAATGCAACTGATCAATGTACTCGAGGGAGGCAAATTGATCCAGGATCTAGACAATGGCAATGAAAGGCATAGAAAAGAGGAATCGGATAAAATACACAGTATAATCGCTGAAGACAGCAGTTTACTTCATAAGGTGTCAGGCTCATTGACAGGCCGGGTGAACAGCGCTCATCACCAGGCCATTGATCCGGAAAGTATTGGTGATAATTTAATGGTGAATGCCTACGACGACGATGAAAAGATCATAGAAGGGCTTGAGTTCAAAGACAAGACCGACAAGGCATTTATGCTTTGTGTGCAATGGCACCCGGAAAGAATAAACAACAAAGAAGAAAATCCATTTTCGGAAAATTTAAAAAAAGAATTTCTCACGGCGATCAGAAAATCAACGATGAACAAACTTTCGGTGATAAACCCGGCTACGGAAGAAACAATTGCAGAATTGAATGACGATAACCACTCAAGCGTTCAAAAAAAATTTGATGCGCTGCGAAGTGCGCAATGGGATTGGCAAAAGGTTCCCCTCGCAACAAGAATTGACTGCATACGGCAGTTTTCGGAGCTACTGGAAAAAAATATTGAACAACTCGCAGCAATATTGACGTCGGAAGTCGGGAAACCATTGCAGCAATCGCGAAATGAAATAAATGGCGCGAGAGCCAGGATAAAATGGCTCACAGAAAATGCAGAAAAATATTTAACGGATGAGATCATGACCAGCCGGAATGGATTAAGCGAAAAAATTTCGTATGAGCCGTTAGGTATCATTTGCAATATCTCTGCATGGAACTATCCTTACCTGGTTGGTGTAAATGTTTTTGTTCCCGCATTGCTTGCAGGAAATGCAGTCATGTATAAACCTTCCGAGTATTCCACATTGACAGGATTACAAATTGAGAAATTATTGAAACAGGCAGGCATCCCAGAAAATGTTTTTCATGTCGCCGTTGGTGCAAAAAGCGTTGGTGAGCAATTACTGGATCTTTCTTTTGATGGATATTTCTTTACCGGATCGTACAAAACTGGTAAATATATTTATGAAAGGGTCGCGTCAAAAATGGTTCCCTGCCAGTGCGAGATGGGGGGGAAGGATCCGTTGTATGTTGCCGACGACATAAAAGATATAAAAGCAACGGCAGCAGCAACAGCCGACGGGGCTTTTTATAACAATGGGCAAAGTTGCTGTGCGGTGGAAAGAATTTATGTAAACGAAAGAGTGTATGACCAATACATCGAAGAATTTGTCAAAGAAGTAAAGGCATGGAAGATAGGGTCACCGGTCGAAGAAGGAATTTACATCGGGCCATTGAGCAGGAAAGAACAGATTACTGTTTTAGAGAGCCAGGTTACCGACGCCGTAAAAAAAGGAGCGACGCTTTTGACGGGCGGAAAAAAAATAAATAGAAAGGGATATTACTTTGAACCCACTGTAGTAGTCAATGTGAAAAATGATATGGCCATCATGCAGGACGAATCTTTTGGTCCCCTGATTGGAATTATGAAAGTGAAAGATGATGAAGAAGCAATAAGGCTGATGAGGGACACAGAATATGGTTTAACCGCCGCCGTCTACAGTGCTGACCAAAAAAGGGCAGAAAATATTTTACATCAAATAAATGCCGGTACCGGGTACTGGAATTGTTGCGATCGCGTAAGTGCAGCATTGCCATGGAGCGGAAGGAAACATTCTGGATTCGGCGCTACGCTTTCTCATGCCGGCCTTCGCGCATTTACAAAACCAAAGGCTTATCATTTGCGCAGCTAGTTATTTCATTTTTTGAAAGGTATTGCCTTTAATTATATTTGAATTGTCATTTCATATTCCACGTAACCACAACTAACTTTCCATGAGAAAATCATTTCTACTGCAATTTGGGCTATTAATATTTTCCTACTGCTTTTCGCAGGATGCAGAAAATTTACCCACTGATTATTTAACAAAGCAATTTCACGCAGGCAGGAGAGAAGCCTTAAGGCAGGTAATGCCTCCAAATTCTGTGGCAGTGATCTTTGCTTACCCTGAGCGGCTATTTTCAAATGATGTGAATTATCCCTATCATCAAAACCCTGATCTCTACTACTTTTCAGGATACAATGAACCACGCTCAGTATTGTTCATATTCAAGGACCAACAGGTAACTGATAATCGAAAATACAATGAAGCATTTTTTATTCAGAGAAAGGATCCTTTGATGGAACGGTGGACAGGGCGAAGAATGGGGGTCGATAAAGTAAAATCTGATCTTGGTTTTGATATGGTTTTCGACGGAGATAAATTTAAAAATTTCCCCGTGGATTTTTCAAAGTTTGACAAGATACTTATCGAGGCTTTGCCCTTTTCAGACAATGACCCCTCGGACTCCGCGGACCTTTCTGATCTTACCGAGCAATTCAGGATAAAGGCCGGCATTCCAAAGACCTATAGCCAGGAAGTGGAAAATTCGCTGAGTTATCTTGCACAATATGGGAACATGAGGAATTTAAATTATTTCACCGGTGAATTGAAAAAGATGATCGCCAACGGATCATTACCCGGTGAATATTCTGCCGGAGATCAGTTAACTGTTCAGGATATAACTAACATTAAAGACCAGGAAGGTTTAGATAGAGCAAAAGAAAAGATGAAGACAAAGAAGATCAACATCATTCTCTATAACCAATATGTGGGAGGTCTGAGGCAAATAAAAACTCCGGAAGAATTGAAATTGTTGCGAAAATCGGTCGATATAAGCAGCGTTGCTCATGCGGAAGTAATGAAAGCGATACAACCAGGAATGTCGGAAAGGGAGTTGCAGGCGATCTTTGAATTTGTCCATAAAAAATATGGTGCAGAAGAGGAAGGATACCCGCCCATCGTCGGTGCCGGCAATAATGGATGCATACTGCATTATGAAGAGAACTCAAACACAAATTTCGGAAGTGAAATGGTGTTGATGGACGTTGCATCAGAATATCACGGCTACTCGGCCGATGTTACGCGCACTGTTCCGTCTAACGGGAAATTTACAACTGAACAAAAAGCGATTTATGACCTTGTATACAATGCCCAGGAAGAAGTCTTTAAGCTTTGCAGGGACGGGTCAACCTTTGACACGATAGAGAATAGATCACGGGAAGTGGTAGCAGACGGGCTTTTGAAACTTGGAATTATAAAGAACAAAAAAGAAGCCTCCGCTTACTATCCGCATGGTTGCTCCCATTTCATCGGTCTTGACGTACACGACAAAGGAGACTACAACAAGCTGTTGGCGAATATGGCAATAACTGTTGAACCTGGGATCTACATTCCACAAAATAGCGGTTGCGATAAAAAATGGTGGGGTATCGCCGTAAGAATTGAAGACGATGTTCTGATTACCAAAGATGGTTACGAATTATTGTCAAAACATGCGCCACGCAAAAGTGAGGAAGTCGAAAAAAAGGTGGCAGAAAAAAGTGTGCTAAATGATTTTCTGCTTCCCAAGCTTTAACATTCGCATTATTCCTTTATTTTCCTTGCTGGTACTGTGCGATCCTCTTCCCATTATCACTGTAAATTCTTTTGAGGGTTTCATCGGTTAAAGAGAGTCCATACAAGGGCCAGTGATAATTAAAAAAATCGCGTTCATAAAAATGTTCATCTGCTGTTTCAAGAATGTGAAATGTAGTCGTATACATTTTTCCTGATGTACCCATATCGGTGCCATATACTATCCTTGAAGAATATTTTTCCATAAAATCATGCACGAATCTTGGAATGGGAGCGATCTCGCCATA
>DASYSW010000026.1:0-25208 GCA_036002905.1 Chitinophagaceae bacterium | reverse complement strand
AATGCGTCAAAATCTGTTACAAGTGGTACGTCAAGTAGTGTGGGCAGTGGGCTTACCGTAACTACTCCGGGAGTCTCAGCTCAGGCTCCTCTGATGTTCAAGGTGTCCGTAACCACGACTACTACTGTAACAGTTACAGAGACATCATATGATGCAATGGGTGGCAGATATCAAACATCTTCTACAGACACGTATTCAAATACACAAACCTATTACTCAGATTCTAATCGAAACAGTAAAATTGCTGTGGTAAGAGTCGGAAATTAGATTTACATATGAAGTGGAAAGTACTATTTGGGATCCTATTTATATTATCGGTTGCCCTGACTTTTATCTATACAAATAAGTCTATGGTTGTTTACAACAAATCGGCAGTAGAAAAGGTACCTTCCGATGGAGGGGGTTTTTTTGAAGAGCGAGTAACCCGAACCTACCATGATAACTATGCTGCGATTGGAGGAGCAATAGGTTTTGGAATAATAGCCGCTGCGTCATTATTGGCTTTTGCCATTGCAGCTAAAAGTGAAAGAACTCGTTCTTAGACTTCCATAAAACTGAACCCCTGACGCTGAGCTTCCGGCCCTTAGTCCGAGTGGGCCAAAGCCCATCGATAGATCAAAAGCAGCGATATGAATTGCCCCGGCCTTCAGGCCGGGGCAATTCATTAATTCACCCATCTCTAATTATGTTTCACAACTTTTATTGAGACATTGTAGTTGCTATCTGTATAACCCAGCCGAACAATATACACGCCGGAAGATCTTGTGCTGAGATCGACGACCTCCTGTTTCTGTGCATCCGAATTATATTGCTTGCTCCATACCAATTGACCAACTGAATTAAACACTGAAATAAATTTCAGCTTCGTTGGCGTTTGGTAATGCCAGACTGTGAAATTGCTGCTGAAAGGATTGGGAAGAATGATAACACCTTCTTTCTTCAATCTGCCAGGTAAAATTCTTGTTTTCAGATTAACGTTGTCGATGTAAATATTGTTCTTGTTGTTGTTTGTATTTCTAAAAACTATTTGCGTCGGACCCGTCGGAGCTACATTGGTGAGGTCAATCGTTTCTGTTCTCCATTGCGAAGATGATACCGGCGTAAAATCAGTCGCCGGTTCATTTACTGTTTGGAGATCAGTTCCCCATTTTTTATAGACCGAAGTAAATGTGTTTCCGCAATCTTTGGTAATTAAAACTTCGAGTGTGTCAGTAGGGGAGCCGTCTGTAAGCGCAGCTGCCGCCACATCAAAAGAAAGCGTTACCGAATCGACTCCGGCATACGTTACCTGCGGTGAATAGAGTTCATCAATTCTCCCTGTAAGAGCATAATTAAAATTATTTACAAATGCAGAAGCTGTGCTGTTATCACCGGTATTTATTCTAGCCCATGTTATGGCTGCATCCGGGTTAACCTCAACCCAACCTGCCGGAGGAAAACTTGCGGATTCAAATCCTTCGGATAGAGGTGCAGCAACCGTTCCGACAATTCCGAAGTTTGTGGATAAAGTATCGTTGGATGTCACCTGGTCACCGCTCCCCGTTGCGGATACCGGGTTGAAAGTATAAACCACCAGGTGGTGCTGACCTATGCTTAACCCTGTTGCTGGATTTAAGCTCACATGCATCGTATCATTCTTTGCAAGACTTACGCCTGTCACATTTGTCGTTTGCACAGCGCCGTTGTCGATTGTGTATGCGATGTTGAAGCCAGTGATCAACTCAACTCCCCTGTTTTTCACGATCGCCGATGGAGTAAGATCGGTAGAGCATTCAGCTCCACGCGGATGATCGATAGAAACTACTTGTATGTCTCTTGTGCACCCGACGCATAGCGCGGTGACACTTACATCATCGATATAAAGATTGTTTCCAAAAGCATTTGTGTTTCGAAACTTGACAATCATTTTTTGTCCCGCGGTTACGTAAGGAGAAAGGTCAATTGTTTCACCTCTCCATAGCGAGGCTTCAAATGCTGAAAACGGATTTGTGTTCACAGGCGCCGTTGCCAGCTGAGGTCCCGTTTTTTTATATACAAGATGATACGTCTTGCCTCCATCGCCCGAAACATATACTTCAAGTCCATCCCATTCGGACACATCTGTAGCATCAGGTGCGGCATACGCTACTTTAAAATCAAGCGTCACATCGCTGGCATCGCCGGGGTCCAATGCAGGGGTGATCAATTCGTCCATTGTTCCGCCCTGGTCAATATTATAATTGTCAAAAAACGCGGCACCCAGGGAACTGTAGCCTGAAACAACATCTCTTTTCCATGTGTTTGTAGCGCCGCCGTTTGGATTCCATGTTTGCCAACCTGCAGGAGGGAAAGTGGAAGAACTAAAATCTTGTGTGAATGGAAGAGCCGACGATGCCGTCACAATATTTATGTAGGAATAAATGGTATCGTTATTTAAGAAATCATCTGCACTTCCGTTAGGAGCTGTTGTATAAATGGTCAATGTATGATTACCGGCACTGCCGGAAACGGGAGTGAGATTCAAGGTCGTATCGCTTCCGACAGCTAAGTTCAACGGAAATGTTGTTGGCACTGCTACACCCGCATCCATCTGCACTTCCATGGTGACAGAAGTAAGTGAAGTTGTTCCATTGTTCCTGATGATCGCCTGCAAAGGAGTGTTATCAACAAAAAAACTTTTTCGCTCGCGAGTACCACGTGGAGAAAGATTAACAAGAAACGCATCAGTAACAGCCGACGGAGGAGTGGCGCCGTTCGTGGTTAATAACCCGGGACGGTAAAGATTAATACATCCTTCCACTCTTTTTCTCATTCCATTCGAGAACATGAATAGTGAGCGATCATCAAAATAATTCATGAAGCTGCCATACATCATTCCGAAGCTTTCAGGAGCACAACCATCTTTATAATTCATGCTGGGATTGCCAAAAAGAAAATTTTCGCTGCCGCTGCCCTTCTCTTGTGGCGTATCATCTCCGTCGGAGGCGGCTCCTGTCGGCAATGGCCATCCTGCCTGAATCCGGAAATCGTCATCGTTGCAACTTCCGTTATCTCCGAATGTGTGCCATAGATAAAAATAATGTCCGATCTCATGCGAAAGCGTGGACCCCTCCGAGTAAATCGGATAATAACTGCGGGCGATATTCCCTGCAACCGGAAGCGTCCTTATATTAACAACGCAACCCTGTGGTCCGTCATCTGTGGTGAAGGGAAAAGTAGAAGAACCCAACAGTCCCGCTTCCGATCCTGTAAAACTTCCGCACCATACATTTAGATACTTGCTGCTATCCCATGGATTTAAACCTCCGGTAGAAAACGATTTGACGCTGATATGATCGGGAGTTGTATTAGCTCTCCGTTCGATACCCGTAGTAAGCGCACCGTTTGGATCTCTTCTCGCCAACACGAATTTTAGAGGAATTTTTCCGAGCCTTACCGCAATTTCAGGAGGGATCACCCCGAGGTAATCGTTTATTTTATTTCCGCCATAATCCCTGTTGAGGACTTCGACCTGTTCGATCACGTCCCTGTCCGAGACGCTCGCTAACGTAGCGGCATCGTCCACCAAATGAAAAACGAGAGGAATAATAATAGGAGGGGCTTCAGCTTTCTCTGTTCTGAAGTTTATTTGTTGTTGTCTTTGAAGGTATAAATTGTATTGTCTCTCACCTTCTGCCTTCCACTTCTGGGGCAATCTTGGATCTTTTTTGATGGCAGCCTGCATGAAATCCATTGTCATGCAACGCGGTGGCCTCGGACTACCTTTTGCCTGGGAAGTAATCAATGTTTTTAGCGGCTCATCCTGCGCGTTGACAACCGATGTATTTACACTAGAGAACAGTAAGAGCAATAAAGGGACGGTGAAACGTTTTTCCAAAGGAACTTCTTTTAGTTTAATGTATGGCTCTGAATAACTTAGCTACAATGATACTGATAAATGCAGTCTCGGGAAAATATTCTAAAGCACATTGACCATAAAAGTTTTTTCAAGTTTAAACAACAAATGTTTTTCCTTATTGAGGGTTAGCATCGATAGAAGGTTATCTAAAATCCCTATCTTCCCTCCCTAATCGATCTAAAAACGCTTTTGGTTGTTGAAATTGTTTAACGGCCGAAAAAAATTCCGGTCCAGCCGGTAGATAATACACAATGAGAATCAAGCTCCGACTGACCATTTTGAATTTCATGCAATTTTTTGTCTGGGGTTCATATCTCACATCATTCGGTGGCTATATGTATGGCACCCTTCACTTTAAGGGCGAGCAAATTGGGTTGGTATTTATGACAATGGGGATTGCCTCCATTATCATGCCCACCATTCTTGGGATAGTCGCCGACAGGTGGATGAATGCCGAGAGGGTCCTCGGCTTAAGTCACTTGATGGGAGCGGCAGCGCTCTATTGGACTTCCACTGTAACCGATCCCGGTAAAATGTTTTGGGTCATGCTTTTGGTAAGTTGTTGCTATATGCCAACTATTGCCTTGAACAATACCGTTTCTTATGATGTGCTTCATAAAAAACAGTATAATCCTCAAAAAACCTTTCCGCCAATACGAGTGTGGGGAACCATTGGATTTATATGCGCTATGTGGGCTGTTGACCTGTTACATTGGACGCTGAACCATAAACAACTCCTTTTTGCATCCGGAGCCGGCGTGGTAATGGGCTTGTATGCATTTACCGTTCCTTCCTGCCCACCTGCGGGCAGCGGCGCCAAAAAGAGTTTTGCATCCGCAATGGGACTCGACGCCTTTGTTTTGTTTCGTCGTAAACAAATGTTGATCTTTTTTCTTTTTGCGATGTTCCTGGGCGCAGCACTACAAATAACAAATCAATGGGGCGTTCCTTTTTTGGATCATTTCAAATTCACGGAAGAATATAAGAACACATTCGGCGTAAAATATCCCAATATCCTGATATCAATTTCGCAGATCTCAGAAACACTATTCATACTCACCATTCCATTCTTCCTGGGAAAATTCGGAATAAAAAAAGTTATGTTGATGAGTATCACTGCCTGGGTTTTTCGTTTTGGTCTGTTTGGAATAGGAAATCCCGGAAGTGGATTGACATTGCTTGTCCTTTCAATGATCGTTTATGGAATGGCTTTCGATTTTTTCAATATATCGGGGTCATTATTTGTAGAAAGAGAAGCAGATAAAAAAATAAGAGCCAGTGCGCAGGGATTATTTATGTTGATGACAAATGGCATTGGTGCTATCATCGGAAGTTTTGCAAGTGGGTGGGTAGTACAATCTCGTACGGTGGGTGACACGACCGACTGGAAAGCTGTCTGGTTGTTATTTGCGAGCTATGCTCTTGTGTTAGCTATTATTTTCCCGGTCGCCTTCAAATATAGACACGTCACTCCAGCTGCACATGAAATAGAAACCGGGGAGGCTATTGAGATGACGCCGCATTGAAACCATTTATTTTTTTTATTGGTGTCGACAGGCCGGGCGGATTTGCCCTGATTTTTTGCGTTTCGCACACCTAAAAAAACTTATTCCATCTTATCAACTTCAGTGATAACTAGTACCTGCCAACCCTTAGGACAAGATTTTACTTTCATTCCCACAAGATCATCCTGGTAATAAAGCACCAGGTCGGCATAACCATCGCCAAGCTTCAGTCCTTTGATCTCTAACTCATCAATACCCCGCGGCATGGCGGGTCGATAGAAGTACACTTTCTTTTGGTCTGCATAAATATCGATATGCAAACAGGATTCGAGTAACATAAACACAGCGGCCACCGACCACGCTTGCGGCGAGCAGGCAACCGGATAGTTGGTCGGCCCTTCGCCTTTTCTTCTTTCAAAGCCACAAAACAATTCTGGCAAACGCTGCAATTCTATAAATAATGATGCATCAAATAATGCATTTGTTAGTTGGAGTGTTTCAGCAACAAGCCCGTATTTTGAAAACCCTCTTGCAATAATGGCTACATCGTGTGGCCATACCGAACCATTGTGATATGACATCGGATTGTATCGCTTTTCATTCCTGCTCAACGTATGAATGCCCCAGCCGGTGAACATATCATCTCGTAATAAGCGCTCGGCTACTCGTTTTGCTTTATCTTCTTCTGCAATGGATGTGATCAATGTATGTCCCGCGTTCGATGCAACCACCCGGCAGGGCTTTTTATTTCCATCGAGCGCCAGCACATATATTCCCAGCTCTTCATCCCAAAACGCCTTGTTGAATTTGGCCTTCAATTCTTCTGCCTGTTTGTCCAGCCGCCTCGCGGTTGTTGTGTGACCTAATGCTTTTGCCAACCTTGCGGCGCCTTTTTTCGCATCATATACATACGCTTGCACCTCGCATAAAGCGATCGGCGGATTTGCCAATGAACCATCGGCCCACATAATGCTGTCATGTGAATCTTTCCAACCCTGGTTGGTTAACCCATTCACGGATTTATGCTCGTATTCAACAAATCCATCTCCGTCAACGTCACCATAATTGTCTATCCAATTCAACGCCGCTTCGATATTTTTCCAGATAGACCTGATCCATTCAAGATCGGCGGTACGATTATAGTAAGCAGCTGCAAGCATTATAAACAATGGTGTGGCATCCACAGAACCGTAATAACACTTAAATGGAATTTCGTTGAGGGCCACCATTTCACCACCTCTTACCTCATGAACAATCTTCCCCGGCTCGGCATCGCGGTATGCATCCAACTTCGTAGCCTGCGTTACGGCCAGGTAATTCAGGACAGTTTTTGCAATATCAGGTGCCAGCCATAAAGTCTCCAGGGCAGTGATGATGCCATCCCTGCCAAAGGCCGTATTATACCACGGTACCCCGGCGTAAGGATATATTCCATGCTCGGTGTTGGCGAGCAATGAAAGCAAATCGTTCGTTGATTGAGTGACCCATTGATTGAATTGGTCGTTTGAAGTTTTGATCCTTGCCATGATCTTATTCGCCTGCCTTAATTCTTCTTCGAGGTGCTTATTAGCCTCCGAAAACGAAAATAACTTCCTTTCCTCTTTCCCATCAAAAAAATGAATAGCATATTCGACCACATACTCTTCATGAGGGCCCAACAGAATATTGAAAATAGCCCTGTCATGTCCTTCCCACTTATCAGGCCGCGATGAAAAATGGATCTCCGTTATTCTCTGAACGCTATCCAATCCATTATAGCGGATCCGAATCCCACCCTCGTGGAGATGCCTGATCTCAGTAATCTCACCTCTTCGTTCACGCTTGATCCCTCTCACTTCAAAAATGTCTTTGAAATCCGCAGCGAACTCAAGCGAGAATTCAAAGCTGCACTTTTCATTCCCATAATTATTTATTCTGACACGCTCATAACAGCCACCGTTGCGAATGAATTTGCTCCTCCCAAGGTAAAGTGTGTCTTTTGGAATGATCACACCGTCGGATTGCAAAACAGGATTGGTAAGGTCCACGGAAAGGATTTCGTTTTCATCCTTCACCGACGAGCTTAGCAACAGGGGACGCTTACCATTGAGCCGTAAACCAAGATTGGAGATGAAGCGCATGCCGTTGTGATAAATGCCCTGCACCTCGTCTCCTATTTTTTTTATATCACCCCAGCGATCGAATATTCCAAAACTATCGGCATGATTCAACACCTTCACCCGGTCATCGGCATAGGTTGAATTGACAGATATGTAATATTTATTCTCTAACTGAATTATATCAGTCATAAGAAGCATACTTTTCTTTCGGTGACCAATTTGGCGGTGACTGTAAATGGAAAATTTTTCCTTCCTTTCTGCAGATATGTTCGTACAACGTTACATAATTTCCTGCCATCACTGCAGCGGTAAATGAGTTTTCAAAAACGTTCCTGCAGACGGATCTATCTAATAAATAGATTTTTTCTACAGCTTCGACAGCTTGCTCCAGGGTGTTCACAATAAATCCTGTCTTTCCATTTTCAATGATTTCCGGAACAGAGCCATGATTAAACGCAATCACCGGTGTTCCCGTTGCCAACGCTTCGATCATTACCATACCAAATGGTTCGGGCCAATCAATAGGGAAGAGGAGTGCCAGCGCATTGCCAAGAAATTCCTCCTTGTGATCGTCGCCGATCTCACCGATAAACTTGATTAATGGATGATCGAGAAGAGGCTTTATCTTTTCTTCAAAATATTCCTCATCTGCCCTGTCCACTTTGGCCGCGATCCTCAAAGGTATTCCAGTTCTCTTTGCAATCTCAATCGCTCTGTCAGGTCGTTTTTCGGGAGATATGCGTCCGAGAAATGCAAGATAATTTCCTTTGCCATCTCCACGGTGATACATATCCTCTGGCAGCCCATGATAAACTGTATTGATCCAGTTTATATGCGATAATGGTTTCCGTTGGTTATTTGAAATAGAAACCACAGGCATATGATAGAATTTTTCATAGATGGGTTTCAGGTCTTCAAGATCAAGCCTTCCGTGTAGTGTAGTGATATGGCGGTAATGGTCCTGGCTGGACAAAGGGAAATGCAAGTAATCATTATGGAAATGGATAATGTCAAATTCGCTGGCATTTTCCATCACCAACTGTAACTGGTAGACATGCCACGCTAATGCATCCCGGCAGCCAGGGTTCAATCTCATTGCCTGGTCACAAACGGTGTACAGGTTGGCACTGGTTACCGAATCTTTTGTACCGAACAAAGTAACCTCGTGCCCCTGTTTTACCAATTCTTCTGTGAGATACGAAACAACTCTTTCAGTACCTCCATAAAGTTTAGGTGGGATCGATTCATACAGTGGCGGGATCTGGGCTATCCTCATGATAAAAATTTATTTTTTTAAATATGTTATGTCTTGTGAGTTATTTTAATTAATGTTCACAATAGACAATCTATTTAATAAAATAATGAGCCAAACTTGGATAGTTATTAGAAATGTCTTTTAAGTATGACAAATGGTCGGAGAAATCGTTATCAGAACAAAAACTATTTCACTTTTGCGTAAAAAGAGTCATCATTTTAAGGCGAAGAGTGAGCATTTTTCAAGCTATTCTCCCAGGTAAGGGTCTTTGATCTTTTTTGCTCTGTAACTTATATCGGAAAATTTTACCTCACATCTCTTTCCCGTCGGTGACTGCGCTAAAAAGCCTAGTGTAAAATTCTTGTCCGTGTCAAACTGGAGATGCCTTACCAAAAACCATTTTTTCATGTCAAGGGAATAATAGAGTGTGATGACATTATCTGCCTTGGCCAGTTTATAGTAAGCTTTATTCGTCTTAATTTCAACCGAATTACAATCATCCGAGACATTTTTTGTAACAACGCTCACTACTCTCCTGGCGCCTGTGTAATCTTTCTCAAAACAGAATTTGATCCAATTCAAACTGTCTTGCTTGAGGACGATCGCTCCTCCATCCCATTTGCTGGCAAATGAATGTTCAATTGAGGTGATCAGAACAAAATCAGGATCAGGCCTGAATAAAAGTTTCGGTGCATTATCGGTGTTGTAGGTGACATTGGGATCTCTAAACATGTCTGTCTTCTCACCGGCAACGATGATCATTTCATTTCCTTTGGCTGAAAATTTAACGGCCTCGTTCTCCCAAAACATTCCATATGGAATGGCGTTTATTTTTATTGAATCCTTCTGCGCTTTTATTTCACTGCTAAGCAACGCGACGAATAACAAGAGGCAAACGGCTGAGGTGATTTTGTTCATAATAAGTAGTTATGAGGAAGATTGTGGCGAGAGAAATCTTTGAATTTGTCGTCGATGTTTTAAAACGTGAACGACCGCATGCTCCATAAGTTGGTCGATATCGTAAACCTGGCCCCAGTGCGTAAGTATTTTTTTTGAAGCATCATATTCCTCAAGCTCTATTCCCGGATTTTCAATAAAGAAATTCTCGCAATAAGCAAACATTCCATTTAGGTCTTCAATATAGTCCCTGGCATTATTGAACGGATGTTTGGGCCGTCTTTCTTTTTTAGCGCCGTATTGATTTTCTATGAAATTGGTGTAGCCATAGCCCGCATATACTACGTGAGTCAATACGGTCTGCACAGTCCGGCAATTCTCATTAGCCGTATTCTCGTCTCTCATGGCCAGAATTTCTTCATCACTAAGAGATTTGATAACGGCGATGAGCTCATTGATTGCCTTTTTATATTCATCCAGCAGTGCTTTTATGGTGCCGGATAGTTCTTGCATCATGGCTGAAGAGGTTTGTGTGAAATTAAGATATAATTTTTCGGTGCCGGGACCTCACCCCACCTCTCTCCATTGCGGCTCCGCTAAAGCTTCCGCGACACGCGGATGAAGAAGGGCCGCAGTGTCAAAACTCCTTCGAAAGTTCCTGGCATTAGCAAGAGAATTTCAACGTATCCACGAAAGGCATGAAAGACGGGCCTTTACTCGGCAAAACAACATTCCTAGTCAGTGATCCCACTTATCGGTAGCGGAAAAACAAAATACTCCAGGATATTGCGGTGAGCCCGTGAAACATGATTTTTAAAAGACCTCATACTGCGATGCATCACCAATGCATAGTCGGTTCCTAATTTTAAAAGGATGTTTTCAATTTTAGCCAGTTCGTTTATTATTATTTCTTCTCTTTCGGTTTTATTCACGGGAAGTGTACTGTCAAGTTCATTGATGTTTGTCTCAAAATTTTTTTCGGCTTCGTGATAAAATTGTGAAAGAAGCGGGTCGCAGGTGAAGGTCTTGATGTGGCAAAACTGGATAGCGGTCCTTTTTTCAATTTTATCCAAATGATCGTTTTTCTCCGCTGCTAACATTGAAACATACACAGGGAACTTCAACAGCAAATCTTTTTCCGTGGGTTTTAAATCGTCAAATGATTTCATCTCAATAACTTTATTATGTAGAAAATTGTATGCGCCCTTTAATCATAGCAAAATTATTAAAGGAATATTTCTGTCGGGACATATTAATCGTAACGCTCAAAAAAGAGGCCATAATAAAAATCCAGATATAAAACTTTAAAACCACTAATATGCTACGCTTGAGAAAATTTTGTTTTTTATTCTTTCTATTCGCTGCTTTTACCGGCAATGCTCAAAAAGACTTCACTATTTCTTCCCCTGATGGGAGCCTTCAGCTCAGGGTTGATGCCGGTGCACAACTCGAGTGGAGTCTCACTCATCAATCCCAAAAGATTCTTGCTCCTTCAGCCATATCATTAACACTTAAAGGGGGCGAAGTCTTAGGTGTTCATCCTAAAATTCAAACCCCGCTGTCTGTCGGGGCAAAATTTGAAAAGATAAAGAATAAGATTACGGTGGTCAACTACAAGAAAGAGATCGTGGAAGATAACTACAACCAACTGACCTTAAACTGCAAAGGTGACTATGGATTGATCTTCCGGGTGTACAATGATGGAGCGGCTTACAGGTTTTTTACAAAGAAGAATGGCGAGCTAACCGTGAATGCCGAACAGGCCGAGTTTAATTTTGACAAAGACTATAACGCCTTTATTCCCCATACCAGCGACCTGCGCGGTGGTGACAGGTATTCCTGTTCGTTTGAAGAATTTTATGCGAACATTCCTCTTTCAAAGTTTAATGCCGATACGTTAGCTTATTTACCTCTACTGGTCGAATTGGATAACAATAAAAAAGCAGTAATACTCGAAGCGGATGTGCAGGATTATCCGGGTATGTTTGTTCAGTTGAACCAGCAGGCGTCTCACGGGATCAAAGCCACATTTGCTCCTTATCCATTGGAAGAATCACTGGGAGGGTTTAATCGGATTAACTATATGGTAAAAAAGCGGGCCGATTATATTGCGAAAGTGAGTGGTACAAGGAATTTTCCCTGGCGAGTTGTTGTCATCAGTGCAAGCGATAAGGATCTATTGAACAATGATATGGTTCAGCGATTATCTGAGCCCAGCAAGATTAACAACCCATCATGGATCAAGCCCGGCAAGGTAGCCTGGGACTGGTGGAACGACTGGAATATTTCTCACGTTGATTTTAAAGCTGGCATCAATACAGCCACGTATAAATATTATATTGATTTTGCTGCCGCGAATCACATTGAGTACGTGATACTCGATGAAGGCTGGAGTGATGACTGGGACCTGAACCAGGTAAAACCTGTTATTGACCTTGATGAATTGGTGCAATACGGCAAGCAAAAAAATGTGGGACTGATCTTGTGGAGCACGTGGTATGCGATCACAAGAAATGTTGATGGCTTGTGCGCTAAGTATGCAGCAAAGGGCATAAAAGGATTTAAGGTTGACTTCCTCGACCGAAACGATCAAAAGATGATTGCTTCTACCTATGAAATCGCTTCAGTCGCGGCTAAATACCAGTTGGTGCTCGATTTTCATGGAATGTTTCCGCCGCAAGGCTTGATGCGCACCTGGCCCAATGTTGTAAACTTTGAGGGTGTAAGAGGAATGGAATACAGTAAATGGAGTGCTGATGATCGGGTACCGACACATGAAGTTAGTCTGCCCTTTATTCGCATGATAGCCGGCCCCATGGATTATACGCCGGGTGCTATGCGAAACGCTACAAAAGGAAACGCAAGACCGAGTAATTCATTGCCCGTAAGCCAGGGCACGCGTTGCCATCAAGTGGCGATGTACATTGTTTACGAAGCGCCACTGCAAATGTTATCCGATAATCCCACAGTGTATATGAAAGAACAGGAAAGCGTAAATTTTATTTCGTCCGTACCCACGACGTTTGATGAAACCATTGCACTGGATGGAAAGGTGAGTGAATTTGCAGCAATTGCAAGAAGAAAAGGCGATACCTGGTACGTCGGCGCAATGAGCAACTGGAATGCGCGTGATGTAATGATTGATTTTTCGTTCTTAAAGCCGGGTAATTATGAAGCAGAAATTTTCAAAGACGGCATCAACGCCGATCGTGATGCCACTGATTATAAAAGAGAAGTCATAAAAATCAGTCCGGGCCAAAAGTTGAAAGTGCATCTATCTACCGGTGGTGGCTGGGCTGCGCGGATCTACCCGGCGCCCTGAGCTGTCTAAAGTGAGCCCCCAGGCTCACTACTGATTCCTCACAACGAATTAGTGATTATTATTTTTCGCGCGACCGTCAACACAAACATTGCTATTGAAGGATTTCTCTTTTTATATTTGGAAGTTCGAGTACGAGATCTTCTCCATAGGCGCTGGCGGGTGTTTGATAACCGGGTTTTAGATTTCCCTGCAAAACTTTTTGAGCAAGGAGCAGTGTACTATACATTGTCAACGTATAACCATCAGGACAACTCATTCTAACAGTTTTTGTTTCTCCTTGACCATTGGTAGCCTGGCCCCACACCAAACTCATGGCCTTACTACGTTGTTCATCGCTTGGGCCCGCAGGACGCTTATCAATTTTCTTTTTTATGGTGCTCCTGATAAATTTAGTGCGCAACAACCAGTTAAACAGCATTTGGATTTTCAAAAAGCGATAAACATTGGGTGAGATAGCCGTGTAGCTCTCAATATTAGGAATACCTGTCGTAAAATAAGCAGTCGCAACATCACCCCACGGGATTGTCATTACAAATTTTCTTTCGATGCTGGAATTGGATACATCTGAAAAATCAACCCACATCCCTTTGTGTCCCAGAGGAACGGAGACAACTTTGCCATCTTTTCTAACCGCACCACCTTGCCCTAATTTATTCACCATCGTTGTGGCTGTACCATGCGACAGACCGCCACCGATGGTTGCAAATGCGAGTTTCAACGTATTAGCATCAGGCAATAATTTTTTCAATAACAGCGCCGTGCAATCTGTTGGCACTACATCAAAGCCAGAACCGGGCAGTATCATGATACCAGCTCGCTCAGCAGCGGCCTCCATTTGCCTGATCATTTCAAACACAGCGATATCTCCATTCACATCCAAATAGTGTGTGCCGGTTTGCAGGCAGGCATCGATTATGGGTTTCGCAGTGAATTGAAACGGGCCTGCTGCATTTACAACGAGTCTTACTTCTCTCAATGTCGCGACTAACATATTTGAATCTGCTACGTCAAAAACCTTGTATGAATAGTTGAGTTTTGCCGCAAGGGGCTTTAATACCTCTTCCCTTCTGCCGGCAAGGATCGGATGCAAGTCATATTGCGCAGCATGGCGGGCAATTAATTCCCCGGTATAACCGTTAGCCCCGTAAAGTAGAAATGAGTTTTGCATCCGGCAGTGTTAGTGAGAAGTAGATTTTAAAGGTAGAATTATTAATTATTCATGATTATTATTAATTTTTGCATCATGAAACACATTCTTCAACTGCTTTTAATGTTCGCAATAGCCGGTAATTGCACCGCTCAACAAACAAAAGATAACATTGAAGGAACATGGAAAGGCACTTCGCTTTGCCAGGTAAAACCTTCGCCGTGCCATGACGAAAATGTAGTGTATCATATTTCCAAAGCTGCGAGCGGTAAAATGTACAGTATGCAGGCTAACAAGATCATTAACGGCGTGGAGGAGGGCATGGGTACCCTGGATGGCTCATATGACGAAACACAACATATCCTAACCGTTACAATGAAAGACAAACAGGATCGGACCAACGTTTGGCTGTTTAAGATTGATGGCAAACAAATGCATGGAACGCTTACCGTTGATGAGAAAACTTTGTTCAGGGTCATTGAAGTGAAGAAGGCTGATTAACATGATTAGATGCCGACTTGTAGATCACTTATTACTGATTACTCATTCCTGTGGGTGACAAAGTCGTTGATCACTTGTACTCCTTCATCGCGCGATCAAACTGCGTCCAGCTCATTTTGACTGGTTTTTGAGCATTGGCAGGATAATACTCTATAGCACCCCGTGAAATAGTTATTTCCCCCAATTTCTTTCCATCTTCATAAATAAAAAACTTTGCATCAACTTTTCCGAGCTCGCGTTCTGGTAAAGTAAATTTTACATTGTGAGAAGGCATAAGTAAGTTATTTGAATGAACATATGTGGCGATCGATACGCAAAGTAAGAAAAGATGAATAGAATTGCCGAACGTAGAAGAGTGCGACGCAACAGGGTTCAATGGGTATTCAAAAGCTGGGTAAATAACAACAATTAATGATTACAAACAGATTCATTGTCGGACAAAGCCTCCTTGCCATGACGTCCTTCGGCAAGCTCATGCTCACAATAATCGTCAAGGGCATTAGCTTTGCAACTCAATTCAAATCATCTATCAATGGCATTATTATTTGAACCCTTAAGCATCAGGAGTATTACACTAAAGAACAGGATCGTTGTATCGCCAATGTGTGAATACTCGGCGCAGGATGGATTTGCGAATGACTGGCATTTGGTACACCTGGGCACTCGTGCAGTAGGAGGGGCAGCATTGGTAATTGCAGAAGCAACAGCTGTATGTCCCGAAGGAAGAATTACTCACGATGATCTCGGCATTTGGAAAGATGAGCATATTGACTTCTTATCGCGGATCACGGGATTCATTGAAAAGCAAAATGCGGTGCCCGGTATTCAACTTGCGCATGCAGGGAGAAAGGCAAGTCATCATAGCCCGTGGAAAGGAGGCAAACCATTGCAATTACACGAAGCACCCTGGCAGACTTTTGCGCCCAGCGCATTATCATTTAAAGATGGTGACCCGGCACCTGTTGCAATGAGTAAGGAACAAATTAAGCAAATGGTCAATGATTTTCGATTGGCTGCTATTCGCGCTGCCAAAGCCGGCTTTAAGGTGATAGAAATTCATGCAGCACATGGTTATTTGTTAAATGAGTTTATGTGTACATCGAGTAATCAGCGCACCGATGAATATGGCGGATCATTTGAAAACCGTATTCGCATTGTGTTGGAAGTGATCGATGCCATTCGTGATGTATGGAGTAGAGAGCTGCCTTTGTTCATCCGCATTTCATGCACTGAATGGGTCGCTCACGGATGGAGTATCGAAGATTCCGTAAAATTTGTGAAGGAGGTCAGAGACAAAGACGTGGACCTTGTTGATTGTTCATCAGGCGGTAATTCACACGCACAAAAAATCCCTGGTGCACCACTTTACCAGGTTCCTTTTGCAGAAACTATAAAAAAACAAACGGGCATGAAGACCGGTGCCGTGGGCTTGATCACTACCGCACACCAGGCCGAAGGAATTTTGCAGGCAAAACAAGCCGATCTTATCGTTCTTGCAAGGCAACTTTTGCGCGATCCATATTTTCCACTACACGCAGCGAAAGAGTTGGGAGTTGATATTCCATGGCCGGATCAGTATTTGAGGGCGAAGCATTGAAATCATAAATGGTGAATGGTGAGTGGTGAGTGATGAATAAACAGTCAGCAATCACTGGTGTCGTAAATATGAAAATTTTACTTCTTTGAATGTATTGCTGAATAAAGCTTCTCAAGAGGCGTTTATGGTGCAACGATTTTATGTGGCCGGGAAGACAGTAAAACGGTAAGAGACCACCTAAATCCACTTAACGCCTTTCCATCTTCCGGCAAAAGAATAAAAAGTCATGAGTACTGACCTGCTGACAACAAAAACCCCGGCTTTAGGCCGGGATCCTTCGAAAATGAAAAACACCAAACTTTTATTTTGATCTAAATAATCGCGACGTACAAACTTCCCGAAGAAACGATGGTTTTGCTTCTCAGCACTGAATAAGGCATGTAGAAATATCCTTTGTAACCCCAGCCTGTTCCCCATGAGTTTTGAACGATGAATACTCCGCCTCCGGGCTGTGTTGCATCATCGATATAACCAATAAGAGGAACTGCATGGCCACCGAGTAATTTCAAACCCGACACCAGGGTCCCATCAGCATTGAGTGGATTGTATATGTACTTGCCAGACCTCGTACTTAGTCCTTCAAAATATTGATAGCTTGAGTTATCATAGACGTTAAAGCCCATCATTACAGGTTTGTTATACGCGATGGCCGTTTTTGCATCTGCCACAGGATCGGTAGAGTTGATAACAAAATAGCCATGGCTCGTTGTTCCACTACTGCCTGTCGTCCCGCTTTGTATGCCGATCTTAAAATTCACCGCATTTGAAATGGCCGTAGCCGCGGGTGGTGTTGTGTATTGAGTGGACGAGTGCGAACCGGTCGAAGGATAGGGATAAAGATTTTCATAACAAGCACCACCAAAAGTGTACTTAGCATTATTGATAGTTAATGTAAGGGGTGTACCCGTTCCACGATTATTTGTTAAACCCTGGAGAGTCTGGGGGATGGCCACCATATACGCACCTCCATCTGCAGTGATCGGTTGTTTCATCACCACACAACGTTCGACATAGTAAATAAACAGGGGACTCAATGCCAGCGACGGACCAAAGAGAGAAGAATTTACAAGCTGTGTCGTTGACGCCGTTGTTAAACCAGTGCCTACAGTCAGGCTAGTGTAGGTCGTGCTATGGGTTTTATAATAATTAAGGATCTCGTTGGTCTCAGTTCCACAGAATGCAGTACAAGAGCCTATTTGTCCCTGGTTTCTTATTGTGGGCGATGCTAATAAATAACTCGCGGGCAACGTTTTTACCGGGAGCCCTGATGTTCTTGCATTCTCTAAAATAATATCCGTCGAAAATTCAGGAACGAATGACCACTGTTCCGGTTGCATTGGCAGTACTCCATACGCATGAGGTTCCGGCGTTTGAACACCTGCAGGTAAGTTTTCAGAATTGTTTTTGGAACAGCCAAAAAGAACGAGCGCTAACGATACGGCCAGGGTTGGTTTGGTCAGGCGTTTCATAGGGTATTCTTTGTTAGAGTTTAAAAATATACAAAACCAAAATAAAAGTCAATGGAAAAGATTTACATAATTATGATTTTCGTAAATACATTTGGACGTGAGTGCCACCTTGAAGCTCAATTGACCACGGAGGCGCTCGGGGTAGGCGGAGAGTTGATAAGATCGTTGTTTTTCGAGCCAGGCTATTTCTTAGCTTCAGCCAACACTTCATTGTTTAACCGGATGTATTCTGCACTGTGTTCGGCTTGTGCCAGTTTCAACCCTTCGCTAGCAGAGGCAATAGCGCCTGCTTTGTCACCCATCTTCAGTTGAATTCTAGCCATCCAGTATTTTATATTGTCAGCATCCGGGCTATTTTTATCAGCTTCGTTGATCCATGAAAGCGCTTTGTTCATGTCTTTATCATGGTTGTAATAGTAGATCGCTGCGAAATAATAAGGTTTCCTCTCGCCCTTCATTAATTCATCTATGTTCGCCATTACGCGGGCATCTACGTCCATTTCGAGATGAAGAGATAGTACTGTGTTTTCCCATGATAGCTGCAGATCGCAATGGTCGACATTTGCGTTGGCAAATTGAATGGTGAATGTCTCCAGCTTTTTATCAAGGTTGCCGGGCTTTACTTTAAATCTCAAAACGTCCCTGGTGGAGTCATATGAGTAGGCGCCCCATTGTTGTGCCGTCTGATTGAGGATCACTGTCCATTCGCTTGCACCTGGTATGGTAAACAGGGCGTATTCACCTGGCAATACCTGGTGTTTTTCCATTATGATGGTATCAGTCAATTTAATTTTTGTGGCAGCATTTGCGCCAGTGCGCCAGACAATGCCGAAAGGCTCTGTTTCGCCGAATATTTTTCGCCCTTTCACATTAGGCCTGGAATATGTGATCGTGATCTGGCCCAATCCAAAATCCTGTTGAATGGATTGCTGAGTGCTTGGCTGAGGAATTTTTAAATTCTGCGCACTCGCGGTGTAAGTAATCAGTAAAACAAAGAAGTAGTTGGCGATGATCCTCATGACAAGCAATTTTTTTTGAATGGCTGCAACAGCCAAGTATCATCGCAACTTGCCCGCAAAAGGCGGCTTGCCCTTACATTTTATCTCTGGGTCTCTCTCGCTGTCAGAGTGGTTATTTTTGCCACAGAGAGCACAGAGTTTTGCCCCTTACCCTTCATGTTTCGCCATGACTTCTGTGTTTCTATGGTTATGTTTTACCGCGGAGGTACACACAACCACCGAGCTAGGGCGTAGCTTTTTGTTTTTCCTTCCAGGCTTCCTTTGTAATATGGTAAATGACCGATGCATTAGGTCTAACTTCTAAACGCACACCATCCAGCGCAGTAATTCGCTGGCCGCCTATTTTTTCAACTGCTCTCTGTGAACGTAAATTATTTTCATCAATATAGAAGAGAATGTTGTCAACGAATTGAAAGGCATAGTCCATCATCAATCTTTTCATTGCATGGTTATAGTGCCCTCCCCAAAATGCGCGTGCTAAAAATGTCCAGCCGATTTCAATGGCGTTTTCAGCTTCCTTTACAAAATGAAACCTGGTGCTGCCGATCATTTGTCCCGTTTTTTTATCAATCACGCCAAATGCACCTCCGGAGGCAATGCCATCATTAAAAAATAGCTCAAATACATCACGGCGGCAACGATCTTTTGAAGGATGTTGCTCCCAGATTAACGGATCGGAGGCCACTAAATATAGATCCTCGAGATCTTCTTCTCCCAGCGGTCGTAAAATAACTATTTCATCCTCGAGTGTTGGTTGCAGATCAAAGCTTATCATTATTTCAAAAATAGGTAAATAAGTGTTTTTGAACCGAATGAGGGATTCACGCCTTTCTATTGTCGGCTGAATAAAAAAACCCCGTTCGGATGAACGGGGTGAATGTTTTCTCAGGGAATATCTTTATAAATGAGCCTCGATCTTTTTTACAAAATTTCCTTTCGGCTGCGCGCCTACCAGTTTATCAACCACCTGGCCGTTCTTAATGAACAGGATGGCGGGAATTGAAGTGATGCCATAATTCATGCTCACCTGGGGGTTATAGTCAACATTCACTTTACCTACATTCACTTTACCAGCGTATTCTTTCGAAAGATCTTCGATAACCGGCCCAATAGCACGGCAGGGACCGCACCATTCAGCCCAAAAATCAACCACAGTTAATTTATCAGAGGAAAGCACCTCGTTCTGAAAGTTTGAATCATTGAATTCTTTTGCCATATACTAATTTTAAGTTTGTTTGTTGGTTCAGAAGGACTGCAAATTTAATCCCAAATATCATAACACGAAGTTATGACATCAATTTGTGATTAACTTGTCACAAACATGACTGAAATCATCAACGACCTGCTAATCTGTCTATTTATAGGATTTCTTAACATTTATCAACAAAAATGGTTCATTGCTTCTGCGGTTCTCTTTGATCTTTGTCTCTGTGGTTAAGCTTTTACCACGTGTCGCACAAAGAAAACGCAGACACGAACGCAGGGTATTAAACGGTTATTACCTGCACGTCAAACTCGGGTTTGTTTTCAAGGAACTCGGTCATCTCGTCATTCATTTCAAACCCATTATCCATTGTCAGTAAACTTATCTTCAGGTTGGTCTTTGGTTCACTGAATGTAAACTTCAGCATTGCTTTGCCTGGATGGTCCTTAACATTTTTTTCAATAAAACTCACGACATCGTTCGTAACATCCTTCGGGTGTATTTCAATATGGACTTGTTTTGTCAGGTTCCTTTTCAATGTTTCAGCCATCGACACCGACATGACCTTAAATTCGAATTCAGGCCGATTAAATCGCTGCCTGAAGAAGCCTGTTATAAAAACCGTGCTGCCCTGCAAAAGAAAAGGCGAGAACTTTGCAAAATCATCGCTCCATAAAACGATTTCTGTTTTCCCTGAATAATCTTCGATCATAAAGTTTCCATACTTGTTTCCCTGCCTTGAAATTTTATGTTGTGCGTCAGTTACTAAACCAAGTAAGCGAAATTGACGACCAGGGTTTGTTTGTTTTGAAATGACATCTTTGAATTCATTGAAGTCAGCAATGGTTGTAATACCGTAATGTTTCATTTCAAATTTGTGATGATCCAGCGGATGACCACTCAGGAACATGCCTGTAATTTCTTTTTCGTAATTCAACTGTACAACCAATGGCCAGGACAAACATTCAGGTAATCGGGGCGGAGGTATTTCCATTGTAATCGGAAGATCTCCAAACAAAGTATTGGTAGCCGTCGCATTTTGAGTTTGGATCACCTGCCCATATTTTATGATACGCTCAAGGCCACTGATCGTTTCTTCGGGCGGTACATAGAAATATTGAGCCCGGTGATGCTCAGGAAAGCAGTCGAACCCGCCGGCGTAAGCAAGGCTTTCCAGTGTTTTCTTATTTACTGTGCGTTGGTTGATACGCTTAATGAAATCGAAGATATTTTTGAATGCTCCGTTCTTTTTCCTTTCGTAAATGATGCTTTCAACAGCCGCTTCACCAACGCCTTTTAATCCGCCTAAACCAAAACGAATTTCTCCCGCGGCATTCACTGCAAAACCTTTTAGCGATTCGTTAATATCAGGCCCTAATACTTTTATGCCCATTCGCTTGCACTCTTCCATAAAGAAAGTGATCTTGTCAATGCTGCCCGCATGATTCAACACAGCAGCCATGTAGTCGGCAGGGTAATGGGATTTTAAGTAAGCGGTTTGATGTGCAACATATGCGTAGCAGGTAGAGTGCGACTTATTGAATGCATATTGGGCAAAGGCCTCCCAGTCCGTCCATATTTTTTCTAACCTTTCCTTCGGATATAAATTTTTTGTCGCGCCTTCAATAAAACTATCCTTCATTTTATCAAGTGTCTTACGATCCTTTTTTCCCATTGCTTTCCGCAATACATCGGCCTGTCCTTTTGTAAACCCTGCCAATCTCTGACTTAACAACATCACCTGTTCCTGGTAAACAGTAATGCCATAAGTGTCTTTCAAAGTTTCTTCCATCTCGGGCAAATCGTATGTGATGCTTTCACGGCCATGCTTGCGTTCAATATAATTTGGAATGTAGGCCATGGGACCTGGACGATACAAAGCGTTCATCGCGATAAGGTCATTGAATGAGTCGGGCTTTAGTTCACGCAAATATTTCTGCATGCCGGGACTTTCAAACTGGAACGTTCCAATTGTATCACCACGTTGATACAGTTGAAACGTTTTTTCATCATCAAGCGGGAGAGCGTCGAGATCGATCTCGACGCCATGATTTTCTTTGATAAGTTCAAGGGCATTTCGAAGGATTGTAAGAGTTTTCAATCCCAAAAAGTCCATTTTCAATACACCTGCATCTTCAATCGTGCTTCCTTCAATTTGCGTCACCCAGAGATCGGAATCCTTTGCTGTCGCAACGGGAATTAATTCTGTAAGATCTTTTGGAGCAATGATAATTCCTGCTGCATGAATACCCGTGTTGCGAACCGAGCCCTCCAGGCGTTCAGCTTCATGAAGCACGGTAGCTTCCATGGTTTTCCCATTATAGATCTCACGAAGTTTTTTTACATTTTCAAGATCATCAGAACCGAGCCCTTCTTTTTCAACCAGCGATTTCTCTCCTTCTTTTGGAGAGATCGGCGCCTGCAACAATCGTCTCAATTCAATACCCGGTCGTTCAGGAACGAGCTTTGCCAGTGCGTTTGATTCAGGTAACGGGAGATCCATCACCCTTGCTACATCCTTGATGCTCATCTTTGCGGCCATCGTACCATAAGTGATGATCTGCGCAACCTGGTTTTTTCCATATTTCCCGATCACGTAATCAATTACTTTCTGCCTGCCCACATCATCAAAATCAGTATCGATATCGGGCATTGTTTTACGGTCGGGATTCAAAAACCTTTCAAACAGTAAATTGTATTTGATGGGATCAATGTTGGTAATACCTATACAATAGGCAACCACCGAACCCGCCGCAGAACCGCGGCCCGGCCCCACAAAGACACCGATTTCACGACCAGCCTTAATGAAATCACTCACGATCAGAAAGTAACCGGCAAATCCCATGGTCTTAACCGTGAATAATTCGAAATCGATGCGTTCGCGTAGCTCTTCAGTTATTTCACTGTATCTTCTTTTTGCTCCTTCATAAGTAATATGCTTCAGGTATTCCCATTGATTTAAATTGTTATCCTCATGAATTTGAAATTCTTTCGGGATAGGGAAGGCGGGAAGGAGAATATCTCTTTTTAAATTTAATAACTCAACCTTATCGATGATCTCATTCGTATTGTCAATCGCTTCCGGGAGGTCATCGAAATTTTTCGACATTTCCGCCGTGTTTTTAAAGTAGAACTGGTCATTCGGAAATGCAAACCGTTTATTTTTTACATGCACATCGTCATCGGTGAATTCCCTTAATGCGGGAGTTGATAATTTTTCACCGGTGTTAATGCAAAGCAAGATATCATGAGCGTTGAAATCAGTTTGATCCACGTAGTGCGAGTCATTGCTGGCAATAATCTTCACACCATATTTCAGGGCAAATTTCACCAGGACCTCATTCACCTTATTCTGTTCGGCTAATCCATGACGTTGCAGTTCCACATAATAATCTTCACCAAACAAATCAAGCCACCATTTGAACTCTTCTTCGGCTTCTGCCTCACTCTTTCTCAAAATTGTCTGCGGCACCAACGCACCAAGACAGCAGGTTGTCGCGATTAATCCTTCGTGATATTTTAAGATGAGCTCCTTATCGATCCGGGGATATTTGCTGTACATGCCTTCGATAAAACCAAGCGACGTAAGCTTGACAAGATTGCGATAGCCCTTTTCATTTTTTGCGAGCAATATTTGGTGATGACGAGGATCTTTTTCGTCTTTGGAGAATGTTTTGCGCAGGCGATCAGCCGTGATATAGAATTCGCAACCAACGATTGGTTTTACTTTCAGATTGCCATTTTCATCTTTGTGTTTGTATGCCTCTGCCACAAATTCAAACACACCAAACATGTTTCCGTGATCACTGATAGCCAATGCCGGCATTCCATCGGCTATTGCCTTTTTATAAAGAGCAGGTATAGAAGCTGCTCCGTCTAAAAGAGAGAACTGTGTATGTACGTGTAAGTGAGAAAATTTCATAAGTTAACCTGCGCTCCTGCAGAATTGCAAATGTGCTAATAAACTCAATTCAGAAAACGGTGGTTAATAACTTTTCTTAAAGGTCAGAATATTGATGGCTCCATTGGTATATGTACAAACCCAGGCTTCCAGCTTATCATCGTCCTCAAAGATATCCACACCAACCGGTTTCCCTTTACATTCGATGGAGTACAACTTTTTAAAACTCCTGCTGTTGATCTTAAAAACATCGACCATATTCCCATTATAACAGGTAACAAATAAAAATTGTTTATTTTTTGACAGCGCGACGGTTCGCGGTTGTATATGAGTAGGCGCCGTAAATAATGTTTTTCCTGTTTCTGCATCGATGCATGCGATCTGTGCCAGCTTGTTATAGGACACAAAAAGTCGTCCACTGGTATCCATCACTATATGACGCGGATTGGATGCTACCTGCAGATCATCTTCTTTTTGCCAAACCCAATTGTTCAGCACCGTGATCGTTGAACCACCCATGATCGCTACATAAGATTTACTCTTTTTATCATCGACAGCAATACCACGGGGGATAGACGACACCGGGATCGTATTCATAACCTTTGCGTAAGGATATTGATCCGGATTTAATGCAAGAACGCTGATGGTATACGAATGCCAGTTACTCACGAGTAAATTCTTATCATCTGCGGTCTTGGTGATAACCTTTGGCGTTTTACCCGTTTTTATTAATGGCGCATCAAAAGAATCCTTCTGGGAGGAAGCGGGATAAATAAGAGTAATACGTTTTGTTTGGATAGAATCGGGTTTTTTCGGATACGAGCGAAATGAATCCACCATGATTGGAATGACACCTCCCGCATTGTGAAGCGAAACCCAAAGTATTTTGTCATTATTAGAAAAACAGGCTTCTACTGGTTTTTCCTCATATGATACGATGGCTGTATCACCTTCATAGTCCCAGCCCGTACCTTTCGTGGGCCTGAATTTAAACTCCCTTAGTATCTTTCTTGTAGGTTGATCAAATTCATACACGCTCATGCCCTCCAGGTTCATGGCGTATAACTTTGTCCCGCTCGTATTGAACAACACCGACTTGGTCCCGGGAGCAGAATTCAAAGTTTCTTTTTTATCAAAAATTATGTTTGAGTAATGATGTGGTGAAATATCAACAAGGGACGTGTCTTTGTCGGGAATAACTAAATCGGCCAGCTCAATTTGCGGGAGAGAATCTTTTTTTTCGGAGATGTTGTCAGAAATGATCCTGCTTTCCGGATAGTGACAACCGAATAAAAGAATAGGGAAAATGATTGAAATAAATCCTCGCATGAATAAGACAATGTTAAAAAAAATAAACCCATAATGCAATTAAACCATTGTTTAAGTTCTAAGTCATTAGATTCCAGTTTTTTCAG
>DASYSW010000025.1:0-7618 GCA_036002905.1 Chitinophagaceae bacterium | reverse complement strand
GGTAATTCTTATTCCTGCTGTTGCTTTGACCTTGCTCACTGAATAGCTTCAACATCCAGTCTTTTCTGCTTTCATGTTCGTTCTTTTCAATAGCTGTAATAATCCTTTTGCTCGTAAATTTCTTAAAATCCCGAAGAATGTTTGACAGATCCTCGTTTTTTGCGGAGGCAATGAAATGAACATGATTACTCATTATGCACCAACCATGCAATAGCAACCCTTTTTCCTTCTGACAAAATTTTAAACTGTTTACAATGATGTCCCGGTATTCTTTTCTTGTGAATACGTCTATCCATTCAACTACAGCAAAGGTTATAAAGTGAACTTCTTTTTTATTCCTGATCTTGTAGCCACCATCACTCATAGTTAAATTTCCTGCATTGACCTCATATGCACATGATGAAAAAGCGGCTGCATTTTGTTTTTTTTGTTCACAAACTTTCGGGTTTGATCCGGAGTTACAAACTCCAGATAACAGGGGTTCCAATCGACTAAAAATAGAAACTAAGAACCCTCGCTCTCCGGAGTGTTCCACCAATAAAAACATTTCAAGTGTTGTCCTGAGTCTCCCGACATCCCGATCCCGATAGCTATCGGGACTATCGGCACGGGACAAGTTGTGACTCAGGACCAGCTTTCCAAAAGCTGCCATCGTAAATTCAAATTTTTAAAACTTCAAGAAGGCCAACCTGGCCAGTACGCACGTAACTCCTGGCGCTGCTGTATAAATAATCTTCGGGTTTGTCCACTAATCCGGCTTCAACTGGATTGTTATGAACATAATTTAATTTTTGTACCGTGAAGCCAGAAGAATACAGTTCAATCGGTTGGTTGTCTTGTCTCCAAAATTGGTAATAAATGTTGTGGCTATTTTTTCCAGCTTCCCCTGAATATCGCCAGCATCCATTCTTTCCTGCTTTCAATTTGGCTCTTTTCAATGGCTGAGATAATCTTTTTGCTGGTGAACTTCTTAAAATCCCGAAGTATGTCAGAAAGATTTTCATGCCTGGCCGAGACTATCAAATGAACATGGTTCCTCATGATACACCACCCATGCACCAGCAATCCTTTTTCCTTTTTGGCAAAATTTTAAACTTTCGATGAGAATGTCTCGAATTCTTTTTCGTGTAAGGACGTCGACCCTCCCGATAGCTATCGGGACAACTACCGCAAAAGTCACAAAATGAATTTCTTTTTTATTCCTGATCTTGTAACCACCATCGGACATGATCCTAATTTCGTGGATCGGATCCAGTCGGTCACAATGAAAAACATTATCGAGCCTGTTTTTTAAGCTACAAACCCTTCGGGTTTGATCTGGAGTTGTAAACTCCAGATAACACGGGGCGGATGCGGTGGTGGCAGCGACGACGATGTTGCAGTGAAGCAAGCGCCGGTGCGAGGATTGGACGGAACCAAAAATGGAGGCGGAGGACTCTGCAAAATTGATAAGAGAATACATCGTCGCTATCAAAACAATTCTTGCGGCCGCAGCAGAATGCCAGATAGAAAAATTTGTTATATTGGTAGAGCAAATTATTTCATCGATAATTTCTCAATCTACTGCTATGAACAAGCCTTCGTGTCCGGGAGCCGCCATGTTTTTTCTGCTGCTGTCGGTTAATGTTTCGCTGGCTTTCGGACAAACTACCCCTGTACATAACCCTATTAATATCATCGTCACCGGACTCACTCACGAGACGCCAGATCTTACATTACTTCAACAAAACCTTGAAACGATCCTTAAGGTCAAGATTTACCCCTCGTATAGTAGCGACTGGTCTTCGCTTGACTTCTTGTGCGACAAAACTCCATCGGAAATATGGGATAAACTTCCGCAAGACACAAAGGACCGGTTTAAACTGGTACAGATACAACGTTCACGAATCGAATTAACAATAAAAGGCGCGGGCAAAGATTCCGTTGCATCCCATTTGTCAACTCAGCCAAACGACCAGCAAGCGATACGAGAAGTGCTTCAATTATTCCAGGCGGCATTATTAAATAACAACGGGAACGCAGCCGCTTCTTTGTTAACCGGGGATTTTGCTTTTAGTGCTTATGGAAAAAAAATGAATAAGGAAGAGCGACTGGCAACTATAAACTCCGGGCAGTATAAATATGGTCCTTTCAAAATGGAAGACGTAAATCTTACTATCTATCCAAACACTGCTACTGCTGTCATAAAAACGGCAGTGAAATATAAAAGCGGCGATAAGGACGTCTCTGTAAATACTTCGAACCTGACGTTCACAAGAAAAGAGGGACATTGGATGCTATTGGCCGAATGCCTTCTTGGAGGTGGATGCAACAAATAAGAAAGGCACAAGCAGCCACGTTCTCCGGAGTGTTCCAACCTGAAAAGAAAAACAACGGACCCAGGATGTTATGTTTGGCCTCCCGGCCGTCACTTAACCATCTGCCTGGAACACGATTTCCATATACTCGTTGTTCACCTAAATAATGATGTGTTGCGTCGGTCCCTCGTTCTCCGTAGTGTTCCGGATCAACAAAAAATAAACAATCCCGGGATGTTATGGTTAGTCTCCCGACATCCCGATCCCGATAGCTATCGGGACTATCTGGACGGGACAAGTTGTGACTCGCCATTAATCCTGCAAAGCCTGGCAAATCTTCAGTAGAACTAAACAAGGAAGAGGGGTAATTTGACTTGTCCCAAAGGGATAACCAATCTGTCGTTCTTATATATTCATCAAATGAAAAATGGCTGACTGCATTGACGAACCTGTTTCCACCACTGCATCAAGAATAGAATAATGGTTTTTACCGGGTATTTTTAAAACCTCTATGCAATGGTGTTTGTTTTTCCAGCTGTTGTACATCTCCATAGTTTGATATCTAAACTCATCCGATTCATCTATGCCCGTAACCAGCAATAGAGGACTAGAATTTGCTGGTTTTAAAAAAACCGGGCTATTTCTTTGTGCCATGTCCATATCCATGCGGAGCACATCATTAAGATAGGAAAGCATTACTGGTTCAAGGCGGAATAAGCCGCTTAATGAAACCACTCCTTTTAAAAAGGCACGCACTTCAGCCAACACCATAGAAGCGAGATGGCCGCCCGCGCTATGCCCCATTATATATAGTTGAGATGGGTCTCCATTGAAACGCACTATATTATCGTGTACCCATCGCATTACTTTATGGCACGACGAAACGATCATGTCCAGAGAGGCGACAGGAGCGAGTGGATAATTGATGAAGACGCTGGTTATATTATTTTTCAAAAATGTTGGCCCCGCTCTCCGGAGTGTTCAATAAAAACAAAAACTTTTCGAAATGTTATCCAGAGCTTGTAACTCTAGATCAAACCCGATGGGTTTGGCAATCAGAAAAAAAGCAAAATCATACCGTTTTTGTGACATTAGAATGTGAAGTTAGGTAGCGAAATTGAATCATGTCTGATGGTTACAAGATCAGGAATAAAAAAGAAATTCATTTCGTAACATTTGCTGTAGTTGTCCCGATAGCTATCGGGAGGGTTGATGTCTTTACAAGAAAAGGGTACAGAGATATTGTTGAAAGTCTAAAGTTCTGCCAAAAGGAAAAAGGCTTATTATTACATGCATGGTGCATTATGAGCAATCATATTCATTTAATAGCTTCGGCGAAAAATGGAAACCTTTCAGATATCCTTCGGGACTTTAAGAAATTTACGAGCAAACAAATAATAGTGGCTATTACGAAAAACAAGGCTGAAAGTAGCAAGGAATGGGTGCTCGCGATATTTAAAGTGCAGGCTGAAAATAATAGCCACAACGTGAATTATTAGTTTTGGCGGCAGGATAACCAGCCCAAAGAATGCTTCAGTTCCGGTTTCACTGTTCAAAAATTAAACTATATTCATAATAACCCGGTTGAAGCAGGAGTAGTGGATAAGCCTGAGGAATACTTATACAGTAGTGCAAGAGATTATCACAACAGGAAAAATTGTGGCTTATTGAGGATCGTTTTTATTTAATGGTTTTAAAAAGTGCCAGGCTTTGCAAGCCTGCTGCTGAGTTACTCCGAAGGAATTCCTTTGGAACAAACTCGGCAGAGCATTCGTAGAGTCTTTATTGAGTTGGAACAGTCAGGAGAGCTGGGGGGCAAATGCTGACAGCAACTCGTCGTAGAATTTCTTTGAGTGAAGCCTTCAAGGATAAGAAAAAAATAAAGCAATTTTAAGCTACTACCCTCGAAGTCGTTCGAGAACTTAAAAAATAGTACTTCCTTCCTTGTTCAACAGAATTACCGAACGTACAAGAGTGCGACGCAAGAGAAGCTTAATAGTAGCAATGCAGTTTGGCAACTAAAAAATTCCGCGCTGTCGAAAGTGACTTTTATGACCGGAATTACCTGGCTATTACAAATCTATTCAACAGGATATTTGAGTGGTCACTAAACCTCAGTTGGTAAATTCCATTATTCAAATTATCAACCGGTATTTCTATGCTGGATCCCTTTGAAACATTCGCAACGGTACCGGTTTTCAATTTCGAACCCGCAATGTCAAGAATTTCCCATCTCAAATTTTTCGAACTCACATTTGCCAGGACAACATTTATTTTATCTTTTGCCGGATTTGGGAAAATGGAAATATCCTTTGACATATTCGCTGTCGTCTCTATTGAGGAAGAGGTTATAGCAGTAATTGAAGCAGCCGTCCAGCAATAGTTAATAGTTGATGAACTGGCGGCGGCACCTGCATGCGTCGTGAGCCCGTTAGCGTCCTCAATCGTTCTTAATACATTATAGTGATTGATGGTTTGAGCATAACTGGCGGTAGCTACATGAGCTCCATAAAACACGGTGGCTATCTTATTGGTGCTGCTGAAATCATCTTCATCGTAGGTAACGATCAATAAGGAATTATTGTTGATGCACCACTGTTTGTATCCATCCAAATTATTTTGGATCCAGGTGTCAAATTGCCGGACAGAATTATTCAGGGGTGCACATACATCATGCCCGTCGTTACAAAGATTAGGAATGACAAATGAAACTGCGGGCAGATTATTAAAATTAGCAGGAAAGGCAGTAAAAGGCTGATTGGTAGTTGTTGGTATTTGATTTGTTCCTGTTCCCATCCAGTTTGCAGCGGGATTATGTTTTCTTGCATACAAGCCACTGGTGGCACCATCATAGCCGACTGACGGCAATCCCTCTGAGTAAGTTGTATAGGATTTGCCGGCATTAATCAATTCACGCCCGAGGTTAGCGGTAGTAAATTTAGTGGTGATATAACTGTCATCGGTAACTCCCTGGTTACTTCCGGAATAAAGTTGGAGATAGTTTGGCTGGCTGGGATGCGTCAACGCAAATGAGTTTGTAAATTTTGCTCCTGCATTTGCCAATGCATTTATATAGGGTGCGCTGCTGCTTCCAAAAACCGAACCTGCACTTGTGTTCTCACCTATTACCACGACGATATGGCTGAATACAGGAACGGTACCGGTGCCCGTATTGGTTGTTGTAAAAGCGGCACCGGCGACATAACTACTCGAAGATGAGCCGCAATTTGAACGGACATAAGGAGTATAAACCGTGCCGGGTGTTAAACCTGTAATGTTTGCTGATGTTACAGCGGCCGTTGTAGAACCGCTGGTTGTTAGTCCTGATGAGCCAGACCCTCCGGTTCCCGAAGTCCTTATTTCATAATTGTATCCGTTAGCCGGGGTCGGCGAAGCCGCAGCCCATGATATTGTTGCTGAATTATTTGTTATTGACGATGTGTTAATGGTGCCCGGCGAAGTACAGGTCACGGGTATGGTACAAGATGCCATTCTTTTCTTTCTCCTGGTATCAGATGCGCATGTGGAATTTGCATGTGTGTAAAATCGAACAACGCCGGTGAACGTAGCCTTCCATGTCACTATGCCGTTACCTGTTACAAAAGATACCGTTCCATTATTATCACTGATGGTAATATAGTCACCGGATTTACTGCTCTTAAAAGAATAAATATTTCCATTGACAACATTCACCTTGCTGTACTCACCATTGAAGCAGTTTGATGCAAGGGTTTGATAGTTGCCATTACAATTCGTTATGGTTTGCGTCGTCGAAGGTTTTTGTCCATAAGGAGCCGTAAAACACTGGGCGAAAAGATTAAGCGGGACAATAAACAATATAGAGAAAAGTCTGATCGCGAGTGGTAGATTTGGTTTCATATAAGTACTTGTTGACGCAGGAAAATATATGCGAAAGATAAAACTAATTTTCACTGAAAAAAATTAGAAACGGCCAGGTTATCAACGAGCCCCCGTTTCCGTAGTGTTCCGGACCAGTAAAAAAATAAAAACTTAGATGTTATGGTTAGTCCCGCACATCCCGATGCCTATCAGGACTATCGTGACAAGTTATTGCTAAGCCTGGTTTCCTATCTATAAAAGATATATACTTATCAACAAATGGAGCTAACTGCATCTTTTCCAAATAATAAAACCGCACCAGACCTTTAATAAGGTTACATTACATGTAATGCAGGTTATTCTATCTGCAAATAAATCTCAAACATGTCAAACATTGTAGATGTTGTTGTGGCCGACAAAAATCTCGCCACTATGTCCAAGAGTGTAAAAGCAGCGGGCCTTGAAACAGAACTTGCTAAAAAAGGTCCTTTCACCGTATTTGCTCCTTCAGAAACGGCTTTCGGAAAATTAGCCAGCGGTGTATTAACTGATTGGCTGAAACCCGAAAATAAAATAAAGCTAGCAGGCATCCTGAACTACCATGTAGTAGAGGGAAAGAACAATTTCAAAGATTTTAAGGATGGTCAGAAATTAAAAGCGCTGAATGGTAAAGAGCTCAAGGTTAAAGTAACCAACGGAGATGTTACTATCAACGGTGCAAAACTGCAGGGCAGGGATAGCGAAGCTTCCAACGGTGTTGTACATTCACTCGATACTGTTATGTCAGTGAATTAATTCTTATTCATTCTACCAACCACAACCAACTGAAATACTAACCATCCCGGTAATAACCGGGTTGGTTTTTTTTTCGCAGTATTCGACACTAATGAAGTTGGCAGTTTTGCAATAGGGAAGAACAAGACACTACAAATTATAAGATAATTGTGAATATTTCAACCCTCGTTCTCCGGAGAGTTCCTATTAATAAAAACGTTTCAACTGTTGTCCCCCGCTCCCCCGTTCTCCGGAGGGTTCTGACCAATAAGAAATAACAATTTTAGACTGTTATGGTTAGTCTCCCGACATCCCGATCCCGATAGCTATCGGGACTATCTGGACGGGACAAGTTGTGACTAGCCATTAATCCTGCAAAGCCTGGCAAATCTTCAGTAGAACTAAATAAGGAAGAGGGTAATTTGACTTGTCCCAAAGGGATAACCAATCTGTCGTTCTTATATATTCATCAAATGAAAAATGGCTGACTGCAATGATGAACCAGTTTCCACGACTGCATCAAGAATAGAATAATGACTTTTATCCGGGATCTTTAAAACCTCTGTGCAATTGTGTTTCCTTTTCCAACTGTTGTACATCTCAATAGTTTGATCCTTGAACTCATCCGTTTCATCTGTGCCTGTAACCAGCAATAAAGGGCAAGGATTTGCTGGTCTTAAAAGAACCGGGCTGTTTCTTTCCGCAAT
>DASYSW010000024.1:0-4778 GCA_036002905.1 Chitinophagaceae bacterium | reverse complement strand
GGATCTTTTCTCAGCAGTTCCGTACGTGGTCCGGCAAACAATGCCTGGCTTATTTCACGTTCTAATATTAACTCCCACAGGGCAAGGTGTTCTGTTATTTGATTTATGGACCCTCTATCGGCTGATTCTTTGAAATTCCATTGTGCTTCGGTCAGGTTTTTTGTTTCCCTGATCAAAGAATCTCTCGTTCGTGCAAGATTTTCTGCCAAATACTTTCTGTCTCCGTCCGTCCATAACATTTGAGAATGGCAGACTATTGCCTGCAACAGGCAAAAGCCTGCCATAAAAATAAGTTTCATTGAACGCGATTTGTATGAGTCAATTGTAATAAAGAATGGAGATGTACTTATTCTTTCCAACCAGGATTAGTCACATCCCTGGAATCGAAAAAATTTTCCTGTTCTGTAATTTTTCCTTCCTCATTTACTTTAAACCTGTCAACGATACGAAGGGTGCAGGATGGATTCAGTATTTCACAATGGAATTCAACGGTAACAGCCGTATTACTTTCATTGACAAAACTATCAATTAACTCTACTTTCCCGAGTAGTGAAGGAAGCGGGGCCCACCATATAGTGCGAAGGTTTTCCCTTCCTTTCAGGGGCGTAGCGGAGCCGCCGGGGCATATCGGCGCGCGAAGAATAACATTCTCATCGTATGGTATCACATCAAAATTCTTTCCGCCAAGGCCTTTTGTTACATAATCTTTTGCTATTTCATGCATCATTTCAGCTTTACTTAAGGTTGTGTACATGATTAAAGATTTAATGTGACAAAAAATTTCAGGAACCCAATTGCCTTTTCAAATCTGCATGGTTCCAGCTCACCCTGATGTCATCAATTTTATTTTTATCATTCAGGCGAAAAATAAAAATGTGGTCGCTCTCGAAACGTAGTCCTTTGCTGGGAATATCTGCAAAATCCTTTGCCTGTGTGCCACTTATCAACACCTGGCAGTGGATGATATTTTCATTTTCGGCCACGGCCGCATCAAGTGTGTTATCAATATCAGGAAATGAATCAATCAGTGCAGACCAGATGCCTTTTCCCAATTCATAAATTTTCCCATGGCCTCCATCGCCAAGCGGCTCAAAATGAATCTCCCCATTCGAATCGCAAAAGCTGAGCATTTTTTCTACGTTGCGCTGCTGGTAAGCAAACATAAATTCGACGCAGGCGTTTTTTAAGCTGAGTTCGTGTTGTTGCAGAACAGTTGTTTCCATAAATTAAAATTTAATGGTGAAAGGTTATTGAATACTACTTTATAATTTTTTGATAAACCAAATGTATAGCTGTTTTTACCCGGTATTGTTGTAAATCTGCGACAAGATGATTGTAAAAATGCGGCAACTTAATTCAAGGGCTGTTCTTTTGGCTTTTCTACAAGATTGGCCAATTCTTTATTTTCTTCGAGATACTGTTGCGGAGTGCGTCCGGTAAATTCCTGGAAATCTTTTATAAAATGCGATTTGTCATAAAACTCGCAATCGCTGAAAACTCTTGACCAATCCACTTTCTTCTTGCCAATAACTGTGCTCAGCGCATAACCAATGCGGCGGATGCGTGCATAATACTTGGGGCTTAGGCCCACTTTTTTAAAAAACCGGCGTTCAAAGTTGCGGCGGCTCATGTAAATGTTTTCCATAAGATCGTTTACATTCAACATGCCATTTGATTCCACAATCTTATTGGCTGCTTCGTCAATATAATCCGGTTCCGGTTTATTTGCCTCGTAAAATTTCAGTACAAGATCTTCGAGCACCTTCGCTTTTTCACGGGCGACCGTCGCTGTAGCAATTTCAGCGGCATATTTGTCGATTACAAAAGGCATGAATACTTTTCTAAGATCAATTCTTTCCTCTAAGTACTCAAATACGGGTAGGTTAAACAATGTAGCCAAACCGGCTGGCTTGAATACGATGCCTGCAACAGATATATTGCCATTGAGGAAAAGTTTGTAACTGTAAATGGAAAGACCCGCAACAAACTCTTTGGGAACTGCAAGGCAGTCATATTTTTTGTTTTGCAAAAAATAAGGATCGCCGCTATTGAAAACGATAGCGCCAAATCCATTCGGGGGAGACTCAACCACCAGGTCTTTTACCGGCTCATTACCCGATTGCCATACATAATAGCATTCCACGAATGGCTCAAGCTTTTTGCAGGGATGAAACTTAAGATATTCCATGGGAGCTTATCCTCTGCCTAAATTTCGTTATTCTTTGGGGATTTTTCTTGTTTACGATCGCACTTGTTATCATCGCCTGCAATTATCGCTATGGGCCATTCATAGGAGGGTAAAATGTTTCCAGGTGCAATCAATCGTAATTTCCAAAATTTTCCTATCACCCCATTACAAATCCTTTATATCGTGCCTGCAAGCAGGGAGTCGGTAGGGTTCTATCTTATTGTCAGAAACCTCGCTATTCCATCAATTCCCCTATCATCGATGGGGTATTGTCCCAAAAAAATATTCCCAATTGAGGATGCATATAATTGGACTTGCTCCCGGATCCACTTTTGGTGTTTGCTATTCTTATAGTCGCCGGGCCGCTTATATCCGGGAAACTCAATAGTAATGATTCGCATTGCGTCGCGGTTCATCGATGGATCCTTCGCTTTTGAAATCGCGGTGCTTCCCCATGTACCGAGCGAAATACCAGCTCCACGATTGTCTGGCAGTGAAGAGCCTGAAAAATTACGCGGTTGGAAATCGCCTTTTAAAACAGGTGAAGGGTCTTTATAATAAAGGGCTGTCGGTTTTATATGCAGCATGTTACCGGGGACAAAACCATTATTCTGATAAACCGAATGCGCCATTTCAATCGCAAGACTGCTGTCCGATTCAAACCCTAACGCACAGCCTCTATCGTCGGTCCTCGGGTCAGCATATATTCCCGCATATTTCAAGTCACGGATGCCGTGGATACTCGCTATCCGCTCTGGTTTAAATACATTGATCAACTTAAGCAATAATCGGTTTTCTTTTTCAATTTCGCGACCGAGATGATCTATAGTTTCGCTTTCATCAAAAGGCTCTCCAGGACTTGGCATTTGCCTGTTTGGATCCGCAGCCGTGGAGAAACTGTACCTACCTATATTCGCGACGCTTCCGATTTCTATCGGATTGTTCCGCGCTACGGAAGCGTTGTCCGCAAACAAACAGGGAATGATAATTACGTGATAGTGGCTTTGGATTCCGCCGGCTAATTTCTCGATTAGGGTCTTCGCTACTTCTATGCCACTCAGCTCCGTGCCATGCACGCCGCCGATCACAAGTGCGTTTTTGTCACTGGATCCGGGAAAATACCAGGCTTCAATATTTTGCTTCTTCCTGGATTGCCCCAAAAGGAACCTGGCAGCTTTTCTCTGCTGAAGGAGTTTCCTCAATAGCTCATCACTAAAATTCAATTCTTTGTTCTTGCTTCCAGTGCGTAAAGCAGAAAAATGGGTACCATTGTCTTTTGTTGTATCACTAAAATAATTTCTCGTTACCGAAACACTCCATTCAGAGCCGGCACCTGGCATGATAGTTATCGCCGTGGCAAGAGAAAGCAATATGATGCAATAGGCTGCCATACATAATTTTTGTTAGTGGCTATCCTGCATTGCTTTTTCGGAGGATTGGATGTAAGATTTGATGAATTAGGGATCGCGGTACATCTTTAAAAATCTACCGGAGGTACACTGATCAATTTTTATGTCTTTACTACCATAGTACATTGACTGAAATTTGAAAACCTGGGGAACCTTCATGCCATTGTCCCGGATAAAGTGTCTTACCCGTTAGCATTGGCAGCTCAAAACCATTAAATACGGAAGCCATGGTTTTATAAGGAACCATCGGGCGTTCCTCGTCTGTTTGTTCTGGGTCGCATGATCCGCTCACGTTACTGATAAAGGGAAGAGAAGCTCCCTGGTAGTCATCGAATTTGATATATCCGCCTCGCGCACCTTCACGAATCTCCAATTCAACGGGTATGGGTCCATAACCAAATACGCTCAGTGCGCATTCTTTGTCTTCACCGTTAGGAAGTCGCATTACGCTGCATATGTCCATGTCCATATCCATCTGCAAAACGCCCCTGTAGGTTACGTCGTCTGACTCAGCTACCGCCTCATTACCAGTAAGTATGCCGCTGAGTGTAACGTGGCCATTTGTGCGCGCCCCACAAACGTCAGGGTCATTTCCAAAAAGCGAAGTAAAGCCAGTGACATTAAATTCAACCTGGTGTGACGTAGCGACTCCGGTGCCCCCCATGACAACCCTTTGAAGAAAATTGGTGATGATCGTTACAATGCCCATACTTTTAAGAATCTGGGCGGCACCTTGCAAACTGCTAAGAGTAATTGTGAAGTCTGTTTCCGGTTCGAAGAAAGAAAAATAAGAAGCCCGATACACACTCGTACCACTGCCTTTGGTTGTTTTTGAGTGCCCGGCTTCCTTCGGCCTGATGCTGACGGTAATTCTTTTCATCAATTCTCCTGGTGCAAAAGTGACTGAGCCGCTGGCCGCATCGTAATCGGCGCCCGCTTTTGCAGTTCCATCTTTGGTGCTGTACGAAACGGTGACCGGACTCGCAACTTTTTGTGACAGAATGATCATGACGGCAACAGGTGTCATTCCTTTCGCGCTCCTTACAACGCGGGTGTCACCGATACTGATCTCGGGAGAAGACTTGGCGTCGCTCACAACGTTTACCAAGCTACCGTTTTCCGTTGCTCCGCAAACGCTCGCCAGCAAGAGAATAAAAGTTGATGTGTAGTATTTCATTTAA
>DASYSW010000023.1:0-3806 GCA_036002905.1 Chitinophagaceae bacterium | reverse complement strand
ATTCCAAGTTTCTCGATCAGCTGGCGATAACCCGTCAGGTTATGTTTTTGCAGGTAGTTTAGTAAGCGTTTACGTTTACCCACCAATTGCATCAGTCCGCGGTGAGTCGAGAAATCTTTTTTGTTGTCCTGGAGATGATTCGATATCTGGGCGATGCGCTCTGTTAATAGAGCGATCTGCCCTTCGATTGAGCCGGTATTTGAGTCTTTACCGCCGAAGTCAGCAAAAATTGTTGATTTTTTTTCTTTTGTTAATGGCATCTTTAATTTTTTTAATAATTCATCCGATTGAGTATCCTATTTATTGTGGCGGCAAAGGTAAGGCAATGATGCTTATCGGCAAAGGAAACGGGGTTTTTTGTTGATGGTTGCCAGCTATTAGTTGCTGGTTACCAGCTCCCGGTCTCCAACGTCCACTGACGCCATAAGCGGTAAACGAGCAACCAGAGACAAGCAGCCAGTAAGCGGCAACCTGGAAATGGCAGCTGGCAACCGGTAACCCAAACAACAAACCAGGAACCAGCGACAAGCGACCAGCACCCAGAACCCCTTAGTTTTGCATATGGAACTTTCGCAGGATACAAAAAACATTCTTGGTCTTCAATTGCCTACCGATCCTCGCTGGGTAAACCTGGCAGAGAAATCACTGGAAGACATTCTTACCGACCATGCTTATTGTGAGCAAAAAGCCGCTACAGCATGCATTTCTATTATCCAACGGTATAGTGATAAGGAAAAAATTGTGGAAGAATTGTCGCCAATCGTAACAGAAGAATGGGGGCATTTTCGTTTAGTACTTGCAGAACTTCAAAAACGGAATTTAAGACTCGGCAGACAACGCAAGGATGAGTATGTAAATGAACTTCTGAAATTCGAAACGAAGGGCGGCAACGAAGAAGACCGGATGCTCGATAAGCTTCTCGTCTGTGCATTGATCGAAGCACGAAGCTGTGAGCGCTTCAAACGTCTAAGCGAAGGATTGAACGATAAATATCTCAGTAATTTCTATCGCCGGTTTATGGAAAGCGAGGCAGGACATTATACCTTGTTTATCGAACTCGCCGAGACGTATATTGACAGGGAGAAGGTTAGAAACCGTTGGAAAGAATGGCTGAAATACGAAGCCGGAGTTATACACCAACTGACTCCGCGGGGAGACAGGATGCATTAAATTTAAAGTACCATCAGTATGAGCGAATCCGAATCAGAACTGGAATTGTTAAAGGACAAATGTGTGTTCTATACCCAGTTTGTCCTTCAAAAATTATCCTTTTCACCCGAATCTATTCAAGGTTTAGAGGAAACGTACCGATTAATACTTGAAGCCTACCAGTCGAAACAAATAAATCCATTGCGGGCCTTCAGTGCAGACATTGATGACCAGGTCCTTCGCCATATGCCGCTCGCGATTGCGGTAGAATTCAAAAATCTGATCAAGGAGAAGCTTAAGATCGACTATCAGGATGTCGAAAGGGCATATGTCAGGGTTATTGAGCGAATTTTGAAAAATGGAAAAATATCAAGCGGCCAGGAATACGAGTTGGTAGCCAACAGGATCGACGAAATTTTTACCGATCACACGAAGGCTGATGAACTAAAGACCTTGAACAAATTCTTGACGGAATATGAAGATCAAAATCGGATCTGATGTTTCAGGAAATATGTCTTACTCCATTTCCGATCTCTGAAGCAAACACTGTCGGTGCGTAACCTATTCTGTCTTTATAGAAATCAACCAGTCTCTTTGTAAAATCATCAATTCTCTGTTTGTCCACAAGGGCGATTGCGCAACCTCCGAACCCTGCTCCTGTCATGCGCGCACCAAGACAAGCTTTGTAGCCTTTACAAAATTCAACGATCGTATCCAGCTCAATTCCCGAAACCTCATACAACTCTTTCAGTGATTGGTGTGATTCATACATTAACTGTCCGAACTCTTGCAATTTATTTTCGGTTAAAACTTCAGTGGCTTTCTTTACCCGGAAATTCTCAGAGATAACATGTAGTGATCTCTTCTGAAGTACAGGGTCCTGAATTAAGTACTTATGGGCTTGAAACGTATCCATATCAATGTCACATAAATTCTTCGCATCAATCTCTTTTCTCAGAACCTTTAATGCAGCTCCGCACTGCGCAAACCGTTCATTGTATTTTGAATCCGCCAATGATCGTGTCTTGTTTGTGTTAATAATAACCAGTGAATAACCATCTGTGTCAAATGGCAGCAATTCATAATCAAGCGAATCGCAATCCAACAAAATGGCTTTATTTTCCTCTCCGAATGTTACGGCAAACTGGTCCATGATCCCGCAATTGACACCAATGAATTCGTTCTCCACTTTTTTTGACAACAGTGCGATCTCGATCTTTGGAAGATTCAGTTGAAACAATTCCTCTAAGGCATACGCCATTAACACCTCGATCGACGCAGAAGAAGAAAGACCTGCTCCTATCGGAAGGTTTCCGTCAAACAACATGTCAAGCCCCGAAACAGAATGACCGAGGCTAAGCACCTCGTCCAGGATTCCCAGCGGATAATTAAACCATTCCTTTCCCGATTTGGTATAAGAGTTTTGTAAATGCAGCTCAGCTGTTTCAGGAAAATTGAGACATTGAAAGCGGAATACTTTATCTGTATTTTTTGAGACGGCAAGATAAGTTCCAAGGCTGATGGCGCAAGGCATTACTTTGCCACCGTTGTAATCGACGTGCTCGCCGATGAGGTTGACGCGACCCGGACTAAAAAAAATATGATCTGGTTTTTTTTGAAAGCGTTTTTGAAATTCTTCTTTTATATCCGCCATTGTATTTTAAATTCGTAAGTCCATGGATAGATCCGGTCAATTCTGTTTTACGCACCCTTCGGGTAAAGATATTTATTTGTATAGTTTGCGCAATATAAATAAAACAGAGGTTTTAATAAGCAACTACGGTGCGATCATCACGGCTTATAAAATTAATATGCCTGGTGGAGGATCAAATGATATTGTACTGGGGTTTGATAACATGCAGGATTATCTCAGTGCCGATTATTTAAAGGTTTATCCATTTATGGGTGCGGCCGTGGGCAGGTACGCAAACAGGGTCAAAGACGCTTCCTTTAAAATTGATGATAAAGAATTTTCCGTTTCAAAGAATTGGGATACGGATCAACTTCACGGAGGGTTTGAAGGTTTTGACAAAAAGGTTTGGGACTTTGTTTCCTTTGACGAGAAATGTAACATTCTGCATTTGAAGTACAACAGCCCGGATGGAGAGGAAGGTTTCCCGGGAAACCTCGAGGTAAATATTTGTTTTGAATTAAATGATGACGACGACCTTATCTATGAATACACAGCGACCTGTGATCAGCCGACGGCTATAAACCTGACACACCATGGTTACTTTAATCTGAACAACGGCGAAGGAACGATTGGCGATCATGAGATAAAAATATACTCCGACAAAATTCTTGAGCAGGACAAAAACCTTGTCGTAAATGGCAACTACATTGCGGTAGACAATACAAAATATGATTTCCGAGAATTTCATAGGATTGGGGAAAGAATAAACGGTGGTTATGATCAAAGCTTCGTCGTTGATAAAAATGAAAATCAGCTTTCGATAGTAGCAGAAGTGGTGTCTAAAAAAACCGGTTTGAAATTGCAGGTGTTAACAACGGAACCTTTGGTCCATTTTTATACTTCCCAGGGATTTCCCAGGATCACCGGTAAAAATAATGTTGAATATGGCCCCTACTCCGGATTTTGCCTGGAAACACAGAAACATCCTAACGCAATAAACATCCCAAAGTTTCCCAATACGGTT
>DASYSW010000022.1:0-3681 GCA_036002905.1 Chitinophagaceae bacterium | reverse complement strand
AATTGTAGTGTTGCTTGCTTTTCTTTACCTCTACTTCAATATCAATGAATACCTGATCCCCGCATTTAAAATGAAAAAACCGGAAGAGTCTCACCTGACAAATTTGTTTACAGGAGAATTTGCCCCCTTATTTTGGTTTGCTATCCTTGTTGGCATGATCATTCCCATTATCATCATGTTATTTAGAAGAGGTCGAAAGCCGTTTCCTATGTTTATCGCTGGGATCATGGTGGTAATTGGCGCATGGTTCAAGCGTTACCTTATTGTCACGCCTACGTTGCTCCATCCGTTCTTGCCAATGGACAATGCCCCCAGGAGTTTTCATCATTATTTTCCAAGTTGGGAAGAGTGGGCCATAGCGATGGGTTCACTTTCCGGTGCATTGTTGGTCATCACCCTATTTGCCAGGATATTCCCGATCGTCCCCATACACGAAACCATTGTTGAAGATGAAAGACATGCATAACATTAAAAGCTTGTTTTTATTTTGCTGCTTGCTAGCGGCAACATGCAATGTGGAGGCACAGAACGACTCAACAAAGCCTGAATTGTCTGTGACGATTCATCATATGGTCGTCAATAACAATTTCCAATACCTGGTTGTACAAACAAAAACCAAACTAAATAACAAATGGCAACCGCTTAAGAAGCAGGTTTTGCAACTCTATCTCGACAGTAGCAAGCCTGAAAACCTGATCAATAAAGTCATGACCGATTCAAATGGAAACGCAAAAGCCCTAATACCGCCTCGTCTAAAGGTTCTATGGGATGGGAATGAGACGCACAAATTTATTGTTGTTACAGAAGGTACATTTAAAGAAGAAGAGACTGTGACCGAATCGGAGATCACTAAGGGAAAAATTTTAATTGATACTTCAAACAGCGATGGTACCAGAACCGTGGTTGCGCAGGTGATGAAATCTGAGAATGGTAATTGGGTACCGGTAAAGGATGTCGACGTAAAAATTGGCGTCATCCGTTTGGGTGGTGATCTGAGAATTGGTGATGAGGAGACTTATACAACCGATTCAACCGGCCAGGTATCAGGTGAATTCAAACTCGATAGTTTACCCGGTGACTCAAAGGGAAATCTTATTCTCATTGCAAAAGTGGAAGATAATGATCAACTTGGCAGCTTGTCAATCAATAAAACTGTTCCTTGGGGTAAAATTTTCAAAGCTGATGGAAAATCTGACTTTGGTTTTGGACAAAGATCATTATGGGCTGCACGGGGTAAAGCACCCATTTGGTTAATGCTTATGGCTTACTCAATTATCGCAGGCGTCTGGGGTGTCATTATCTCCCTGATTTTTCGAATAGCCAGGATTAGCCGGCTTGGCAAACACGAACTCAAATAAAAGGAGAGCACAAATAATTAAAAGAACAAGGCCTATAGTTCTCATTCTTGCTCCACTGGATCTCCGGGCAAGGTTGGCGGGATGTGACTTCAAACTAAAAGCTGAACCTTCATTCAGTTCAATGCTCTTCCAATTTCTCGACACATGTTGACAATGATCAACTGAATTCTTGAGTTTGATCATTGCCAGGTTGGTTGGTCTTGAATAGTTTCGCATTAAAAATCTTACAACATGCATACATGTGATTCCAATTCTGCAAGGGTCGATCCAACTACCATCATATGGCTGCAATAACTACGCCTGGTTAACGTTTAAAACTCATTTTATGTTAAACACTACCAGTTATCACTTGAGTAAAAAAGTGCCCATGCGATTTGCAGAAGCTATTGAAAGAGTGACCGAAGATCTAAAAAAAGAGGGCTTTGGTATTATAACATACATCGATCTGAAAGAGACTTTCAAAAAGAGAATTGGTAAAGACTTTCGCAATTATGTCGTCCTGGGCGCCTGCAATCCTAAATATGCTTACGAGGCCTTGATGGCGAATGACAAGGTTGGAGTTTTTCTGCCATGCAATGTTGTTGTGCAGGAATACAATAGCGATGAAACAGAAGTTTCCATTGTGAACCCTGAAGAACTTTTGCACGGTGTGGATGACCCTGGTCTTCGCAAGTTCGCCACCGACATCAAGGATGCTCTACAGAATGTATTAGATAGATTGTCGTGTTGGGATAAAAATGATCGAAGGGCGAACATGGAGATACTCATGTAGGATTCGCTCAGGAGAGACGATGATAACATGATTGAGTTTTCAACCAAAATGACTCTGCATGATTTCTGCTTTAACTGCCCATTCATATAGCAGCTCTCACTCAAATCTTGTCAAATTATTTTTGCTGTCTCCATTATTCTTTAAAGGGCCTATCATCAAACGAAATTTTTCACGCTAACAGTAACGTATATTGGTCTGTTTGGACTCAACAGGATGAAAAAAAATTAGAGGCAAATCGTGAACTGCTCATTTCTTACTTGCCAGGGCGATTGTAGGATGAAAGCCACCGTTGGGTAAGTTGTGGTTAAGCTATTTGTCAGGAGTGTTCCGATAAAATAAAACTCTTCGAACGGTGTCCTGAGACTGTATCTCAGGACCAAGCCTGCAAGGCTTGTATTGTCTCATACCGCCTCTACGGAAGCACCGCATGCGTCGCCATAAAAAAACTTATCGCATATGCGACCACTGAACTCAGGAGTCCATACATAAAGATCCGATAGCCTATATTGAGATAGTGATACTTGCGGGCAAGGATCTTACCAAGGAAATAAATGTCCTTTGTCATGCTTTTATACAAATACTCTTTATCATGCATCATTTCCTGGATCGCCCATTCATAGTTGACCAGATCCATTTGGTGAAAATTTCCAAAGAAAAGAAGGTTGACCTCTCTTTTTGTTATTTGTTCCCTGGTGAAGACACCTTTGGATATTTTTGGTTTTGTCGTTAGCACTGCAAATACGATCGTGATCACCGAAATGCAGAGAAGGAGGATGGTTGGAATGACCAGGTATGTCGCATCAGTTAATTTCTTTGCCAGGACCGATAAAATAATTGAGATGATGATAGAATTTATGCTGAGCAGGATGTGGGCCTTGTTATCAGCCATGCCACTTAATTTCATGTGATTACTGGAGGCCGTTCTGAAAAGCGTTTCAACCCCTCTTTCAAGCTTTTCCTTATTTTTCTTGCTTTTGTCTATTGTCATCAGTTCCTTATCCTTGTCTGTGGCCGTCTTACCGTCGACTGCATTTAACCTTGAAGAAAGCTTTTTTAGATTTTTGTTTTTATGGCTTTCCAGATTTTTTATAGCAAAGGATGTGTGATATTTATGTGCTGAGACAAACTGGATATTCAGGTCATACCATTCTTCGTCGGTGAATTTCCTGGCTTTGGTTAGTTCCCATTCCATCCTCAATGAAACACCGACATCAATGAATGCCTTGTCAGAAAGATGCATCATATCTGCATCGCATAAAATTGATTCCAAAATGGAGTCCGGCTTTTGCGGATAATGGGTCGACAGTATGCACGACTTTACTGTTTCAATATCCTCACTGTCTACATTCTTTTCCAGGAGGAATTTTTCGGCGATTACGGCTCCGGCTGTTTCGTGATTATCTATTTGTTGCGTATACCCAACATCATGGAACCAGGCTGCTACCAGCAGGATCTTCTTTTGTCGGCTTTCAATATTCATTGACGTGGCTATCATTTCGGCAGCCTTTACAACATACAGGGTATGTGAAAGATTGTGATAAGTGAATGTTG